>NZ_JBHYIG010000023.1:0-56623 GCF_042740015.1 Streptomyces sp. NPDC059037 | reverse complement strand
CGCCCGGTCAATTCGCTTCTCGCGGTGGAGGGGTGGGTGTCAAGGGTGGAGCGAAGCGGAATCGGCGCAGCCGACGCGACGAAGGAGCGCCCTTGACTCCCGGCCCGGAACCGCCAACCTCGGGACAACCGGGCGGCCCCGGCGCCAACTCGACGCCGGGACAGCCAACAGCGCCCCTACGCCCGCACCTCACTCCCGCCCGGCAGCAGCAGGTCCACCTCCACCGCAGCCCGGTCATCACCCTGGTACGCCGCCGCCGAGGCAAGCGGCGCATGACCCGCCGCCGTCGCCGCAAGGACGTAGGAGCCGTCCGACGGGACGGAGAGCGAGTAGCGGCCGTCCTCGTCCGTCAGGGCCGCGCCCGCCTGCCGCCCCCGGCGGTCGATCAGCGTCACCTTGGCGCGGGCCACCGGCGCCCCGGCGGGGCTCAGGACCCGGCCGTGGAAGCCGGCAAGGGCCTCATCCGCGGCCCGCAGGTTCGCGTCCTCCTCGCTGCTCGCCCGCAGCTGCGGCTTGGCCGAGCGGCGCGCGGACGGCAGGAAGAGGGCGAGGACGAGGCCAAGCCCGACCGCCCCCGCGGCGATGAGGAACGAGGTGCGGAAGCCCTCCATCGTGGGGACCGCGACACCGCCCACGTGGTTCGCCGTGTTGGCGAGGACCATGCCGATGACGGCACTCGACACCGACGTACCGATGGAGCGCATCAGGGTGTTGAGGCCGTTCGCCGCGCCCGTCTCGGAGGGGTCGACCGCGCCGATGATCAGCGCCGGCAGCGAGGAGTACGCGAGGCCGATGCCCGCGCCGACGACCACGGCGATGACGATGGTCTGCCACGCCGCGCTCATCAGGCCGAGGCCCGCCCCGTAGCCGATCGCGATGATCAGCATGCCCAGGATGAGGGTCACCTTCGGGCCGTACTTGGCGGAGAGGCGCGCGTACACGGGAGCCGTGAACATCATCGTCAGGCCCAGCGGCGCCACGCACAGGCCCGCGACGACCATGGACCGGCCGAGGCCGTAGCCGGTCGACTCAGGCAGTTGGAGGAGCTGCGGGAGGACCAGCGAGATCGCGTAGAAGGCGACACCGACCATGATCGAGGCCAGGTTGGTCAGGAGCACCTCGCGCCGGGCCGTCGTACGCAGGTCCACCAGCGGGGCCTTCAGGCGCAGCTCCAGCACGCCCCACAGGACCAGGACGACCGCCGCCGCCGCGAACAGGCCGAGCGTCGTGCCCGACGACCAGCCCCAGTCGCTGCCCTTGGTGATGGGGAGCAGGAAGAGGACCAGGCCCGCGGAGAGGCCGATCGCGCCGAGCACGTCGAAGGTGCCCTCCGCCTTCACGGAGCTCTCGGGCACGAAGAGGACGGTGAGGAGCATGGAGACGACGCCGAGTCCCGCGGCGCCGAAGAACAGGGCGTGCCAGTCGGTGTGCTGCGCGGTCAGCGCGGCCAGCGGCAGGGCGAGGCCGCCGCCGACGCCGATGGAGGAGCTCATCAGGGCCATGGCGGAGCCGAGCTTCTCGCGGGGCAGCTCGTCGCGCATCAGGCCGATGCCGAGCGGGATGGCGCCCATGGCGAAGCCCTGGAGGGCACGGCCGATGATCATGACGATGAGGTCGTCGGTGAAACCGCAGATCAGGGAGCCCACGACCATCACGGCCAGGCTCGTCAGGAGCATGCGGCGCTTGCCGTAGAGGTCACCGAGGCGGCCCATGATGGGGGTCGAGACGGCGCCGGCGAGCAGGGTCGATGTCATGACCCAGGTGGCGTTCGACGGGGTGGTGCTCAGCAGGGCGGGCAGGTCCTTGATGACCGGCACCAGGAGCGTCTGCATCACCGCGACGACGATGCCTGCGAAGGCGAGTACGGGGACGACTCCGCGGGTGCCGCGTTGTTGGGTCGTCGTCGACTGCGTCATTACGTGGGGCCTCCGGGGGCGGTGCACATGCTGGCAGGGGTACGTGCAGAACGAACCTGTTTCCTGGGGCGACTATTCCGATGAATGTCGTACGAGGGGAAGTCTTGACCCGTTGTTAACCAGCCGGTTAAGCGGGGTCCTCGGGTGCCGGTCGAGCGGGCCCGTATCTGACCTTCCGTCAGATTGAACCTTCCGTTGGATTGAAACGTGTTCTAGTCTGACGCCGTCCCGGAAGCTGCTACCGGCGAGGATGCGCATGGGGATCGGAATCACGCAGGAACAGCGGGAGTTGGCGGACGCGGCGCGCGGCTGGATCACCCGCGCCGTACCGCCCGAGGAGATACGCAAGCTGCTCGACGCTCCGTCTGGAGGACGGGGCCGACCTGCCTACTGGGACGGGCTCGCGGAGCAGGGGCTGCTCGCGGTGCATCTGCCCGAGGAGTACGGCGGCGGGGGCGGCGGGCTCGACGACCTCGCCGTGGTCCTGGAGGAGGCGGGCCGCGCCGCGCTGCCGGGGCCGTACCTCGCCAGTGCCCTCGCGTCGGTCGTGCTGCACCGGGCGGGCGCCCGGGAGCAGGCCGCCCAGCTGGCGTCCGGCACGCGGATCGGCGCCGTCGCACCGGGCCCCGGCACGCTGACAGCGGTGTCCGTGCCCGACGGCTATGTCCTGGACGGGACCGCGCCGCCGGTGCTCGGCGGGGCCGACGCCGACCTGCTGATCCTGGCCGCCGAATCGGCGCGCGGAACGCTGTGGCTCGCCGTCGACGCGGCCGCGCTGAACGTGCGTACCCAGGAAAGCGCCGATCCGACGCGGCCCACCGCCGAGGTGACCGCGGACGGCGTCGAGGTCCCCGCGGGGCGGGTGCTCGACGCCGGATCGGCGCTCGTGCGGGATCTGGCGTGTGTCGTGTACGCGGCCGACGCGTGCGGCGTCGCGGCCTGGGCCCTGGAGACCGCCACCGAACACGCCAAGGTGCGCGAGCAGTTCGGGCGGCCGATCGGGCGGTTCCAGGCCGTCAAGCACCTCTGCGCCGACATGCTGGTGCGGGTCGAGCAGGCGCGGGCCCTGGTGTGGGACGCGGCGCGCGCGGTGGGCGAGCCGGATGAGGACGTGCGGGGGCTTGTCTCCGCGCTCGCCGCCGGGACGGCCCTGGACGCCGCCTACTCCTGCGCCAAGGACTGCGTCCAGATCCTCGGCGGCATCGGCTTCACCTGGGAGCACGACGCGCACCTGTATCTGCGCCGCGCGGTCGTGGCCCGCCAGCTGCTCGGTACGGGCGACACCCACCGGCTGCGGGCGGTGCGGCTCGCGGAGGGCGGTGCGCGGCGGGAGCTGCGGACCGAGCTGCCGGCGGAGGCGACGGCGTACCGGGAGCGGGCGCGCGAGACCGTCGCCCCGGCGCGCGGACTCGACCCGGCGGCCGCCCGCAAGGCCCTCGCGCCGACCGGCTACGCGGCGCCGCACCTGCCCGAGCCGTACGGCCTGGGCGCGGGACCGGTGCAACAGCTCGCCGTCCAGCAGGAGTTGGCGGATGCCGGGGTCCGGCTCGGCGAGCTGGGCATCGCCACCTGGGTGGTGCCCTCGCTCATCGCGTACGGGACGGAGGAGCAGCGGGAGCGGTATCTGCCGCCCACGCTGCGGGGCGAGCTGCTCTGGTGCCAGCTGTTCAGCGAGCCGGAGGCGGGCTCGGACCTGGCCGCGCTGCGGACGCGGGCCGAGCGGGTGGAGGACGGTTGGCTGATCAACGGCCAGAAGGTGTGGACGAGCGCCGCGCAGTGGGCGGACTTCGGGATCCTCCTTGCCCGCACGGATCCCGAAGCCCCCAAGCACAAAGGGCTTACGTACTTCCTCATCGACATGAAGCGGGCCACCGGTGTCGACGTCCGGCCCCTGAAGGAGATCACCGGGGACTCCCTCTTCAACGAGGTCTACTTCGACGACGTCCTGCTGCCCGCCGACGCGGTCGTCGGCGAGGTGAACGACGGCTGGCGCGTCGCCCGCCACACGCTGGGCAACGAACGCGTCCACATGGCCGACCAGTTGGCCTTCGACACGGGGCTCGAAGCGCTCATCGCGCGCGCCGGTGAGCTCGACGGGGCGCACCGCGCGCGGATCGGCGCGCTCGCCGCCGAGGCGCACGCGCTCGCCTGCATCGGCCTGCGCACCACGATACGGCAGGTGGCGGGCGCGGAACCGGGGGCCGGTGCCTCCATCCGCAAGCTGGTGCAGACCCCGCATCAGCAGAAGGTGGCCGAGCTCGCGCTCGAACTCCTGGGCCCGGCGGGCGCGTTGCGGGAGGGAGCCGGGGAGCGGGCGCTGCACGGCTTCCTGATGTCGCGCTGCCTGACCATCGCGGGCGGGACCACGCAGGTGCAGCTCAACGTCGTCGCCGAGCGGCTGCTCGGCCTACCGCGTGACTGAGAGGAAGACATGAAGGCGTACATCGTCGGCGTCGGCATGACCAGGTTCGAGAAGCCCGAGACGCGGGACTGGCAGTACTGGGACATGGCGAAAGAGGCCGGCACCAAGGCCCTTGAGGATGCCGGTATCTCGTACGAGGAAGTGGAGCAGGTGCCTGTCGGGTACTGCTTCCAGGCCTCGACGGCCGGGCAGCGGGCCGCCTACGAACTGGGCCTGACCGGCGTCCCCGTCTACAACGTGAACAACAACTGCGCGACGGCGTCGACGGCGCTGATGATGGCGCGGCAGTTCGTCGAGGGCGGCATCAACGACTGCGTGCTTGCACTCGGCTTCGAGAAGATGGCGCGCGGCGCACTGGGGGGAGGGAGCGATGGGGGTGACTTCAAGACGTCCCCCGTCGCCCGGCACTACGGCGTGATGGCGGCCCGGCACGGCTTCGAGATGACCCCGCCCACCGCCCAGATCTTCGGCAACGCGGCCCGCGAGCACATGGAGAAGTACGGCACGACGGCCGCGCAGCTCGCGGCGGTCGGCGCCAAGAACCACCGGCACTCGGTGAACAATCCGTACGCCCAGTTCCAGGACGCGTACACGGTCGACGAGATCCTCGCCGCCAAGACGATCCACCACCCGCTCACCAAGCTGCAGTGCTCGCCGACGTCGGACGGTTCGGCGGCGGCCGTGGTCGCATCCGAGCGGTTCGTGGAGCGGCACGGACTCCAGGACCGGGCCGTGGAGATCGCCGGGCAGGCGATGACGACCGACACGGGGGAGTCCTTCGACTCGGGGTCGTGCATCGACGTCGTGGGGCAGCCGATGTCGCGGGCGGCCGCCCGGGATGCGTACGAGAAGGCGGGCCTCGGCATCGAGGACGTCGACGTGATCGAGCTGCACGACTGCTTCTCGATCAATGAGCTTCTTACGTACGAGGCGCTGGGCATGTGCGCGGCGGGGGAGTCCGGCAAGCTCGTGGAGAGCGGCGCGACCACGTACGGCGGCCGCTGGGTCGTGAACCCGTCGGGCGGACTGATCTCCAAGGGGCATCCGCTCGGCGCGACGGGGATCGCCCAAGTCGCGGAACTCACCTGGCAGTTGAGGGGGCAGGCCGAGGAGCGGCAGGTGGCGGGGGCGCGGGTGGGTCTTGCGCACAACATCGGGCTCGGCGGCGCGGCGGTGGTGACGCTGCTGCGGCGGTAGCGGCCGAAGGGTCGGGAGACCGGGGCCTCAAGGCGCAGGCAGGCGTAGAAGGACCTAGTCCTCTTGTCCGAGGACCCGTGCAGCGAATTTCCGATGCACGCGGCGCCCGGCGCTTGAGAGGATGCCTGTCATGGTCAAGACGCCCGGCACCACTTACGCGACCGAAGCCGACACCGCCCCGCCGAAGAAGTCCGCACCGGTGTGGGCGGTCCTTCTCGCCGCCTGCGCGGGCCAGTTCCTCGTCGTCCTCGACGTGTCGGTGGTGAACACCGCGCTGCCGTCGATGCGGGCCGACCTCGGCATGAGCGCGATCGGACTCCAGTGGGTCGTCAACGCCTACTCCATAGCCTTCGCGGGGTTCATGCTGCTCGGCGGCCGGGCCGGTGACCTCTTCGGGCGCAAGCGGATGTTCCTCGTCGGGCTCGGCCTGTTCACCGCCGCCTCGCTCGGCGGCGGCCTCGCACAGGAGGAGTGGCAGCTCCTCGCGGCGCGGGCCGTGCAGGGCCTGGGCGCCGCGATCCTCGCCCCGTCCACCCTGACGATCCTGACATCGGCGGTGCCCGAAGGCCCGGCGCGGATACGGGCGATCGGCATCTGGTCGGCGGTGGGCGCGGGCGGCGGCGCGGCGGGCGGCCTGGTCGGCGGGGTCCTCACCGACCTGCTCTCCTGGCGCTGGGTGCTCCTGATCAACGTGCCGATCGGCGCCCTCGTGATCGTCGCGGGCATCGCCTGGCTCACCGAGTCCAGGGCAGGGCAGGCGCGCCGCCTCGACGTGCCGGGCGCGGTCCTCGTGACGGCCGGGCTCGCCACCCTCGCGTACGGCATCGTGCAGACCGAGGAGAAGGGCTGGACGGCGGCGGCGACCCTGGTCCCGCTGGCGGCGGGGCTCGCGCTGCTCGCGGCCTTCCTCGTGGTGGAGTCGCGCACACAGGTGCCGCTGATGCCGCTCAAGCTGTTCAGGGTGCGGTCGGTGTCGGCCGCGAACGCCGCGATGTTCGTGTGCGGCGGCGGCATGTTCGCCATGTGGATGTTCATGACGCTCTACGCCCAGAACGTCCTCGACTACTCCCCGCTCAAGGCGGGCCTCGCGCTCATCCCGTCCTCCCTCACCATCGTCATCGGCTCGATGCTGGCGCCGCGCCTGATGCCGGTGCTCGGCGCGAAGAACGTGTCCGTGCTCGGCATCGTGGTGGCCGCCGCGGGCTTCGGCTGGCAGTCGACGATGATGACCGTCGACGGCGCGTACGTCACCTCGATCATGCTGCCCGGCATCGTGATGATGTTCGGCGCGGGCCTGGCGGCGACACCGCTCGCCTCGCTCGCCACGTCCGGCGCGCAGCCGGGCGACGCGGGCCTGGTCTCCGGCCTGATCAACACCTCCCGCACGATGGGCGGCGCGCTCGGCCTCGCGGTGCTCTCCACGGTGGCGGCCGCGCAGATGGACGGCTCGACGTCCCGGCAGGCGCTGACCGACGGATACGCGATGGCGTTCCGCACCAGCGGGTTCATCCTGCTCGCGGGCGTGGTGGTGGTGCTTCTGTGGATGCCGAGGCAGCGGGCCTCCGAAGGCTGAGGCAAACAGGGTCTCCAGGGCCTCCAGGGCCCGAGGCAACGGTTTGTGGCCCTCATGGACTCCAATGTGCAAGGAGGTATTCATGGGGGAGCGAAAGCAGGTCTTGGACGGAGAGTTCCAGGGCTTCGTCACCAACCGCTGGTCGCAGCTGATGCGCACGGCCTTTCTTCTGACGGGCCAGCAGCACGCGGCAGAGGACCTGGTGCAGTCGTCCTTGGAGCGGACCTACGTGTCCTGGCGCAAGGTGAGCGCGGCAGGTGATCCGGACGCGTATGTGCGCCGGATCATGATCAACACCCATGCGCGCAGACACCGGAGAAAGCTCAAGGAGTTCCTGTCGCTGCAGGATGAGGCCCCGGTGCTCGACACCTGCGAGCGCGGCGACCGCATGGCACAGGCGGACGACCGGGCGGCCCTGCTGCGCGCCCTCGCCCAACTGCCCGTGCGCCAGCGCGAAGCGGTCGTCCTGCGCTACTGGGAGGACTTGAGCGAGGCCCAGACCGCCGAGGCCATGGGCTGCTCGGTGGGGACCGTGAAGAGCAACGCAGCCAAGGGGATCGCCAAGCTGCGCGCCATACCCGCACTGACCGAGAAGGTCGGAAGCCGAGGGGAGAACTGATGACCAGGGACCAGGACCCGGCGCAGCACGACACCGCCGCGCACAGTGACATCGCCCACCGCCTCGCGACCGTGGCGGACGAGGTCGAGATCGGCACGGCCCCGTACCAGGCGGTGCTGCGCGGCGGACGGCGCAGGAAGGCGCGCCGCTGGGTGGTCGGTGCGGTGGCGGCCGTGGCGATCGCCGGCTCCACGGGCTCGCTGGCGCTCGCGATGGTGGACGGACGCGACCAGGCCCAGGTGGCGTCACAGGACGGCACGGCGAGGGAACGGCACGTCTACACACCTCAGTTCACCCCGCTGACCGAGGTCTTCGACGAGACGGGGACCCCGGTGACCCAGATGGAGCTGCAGGTGTGGGGCGCTCCGCGCGACGACGCGGAGGCGCGCGGCCAGAAGAAGGCGATGATCAAGGCCGGTGTGTGGGACGAGCGGACGAGCGACCCCGTCCCGAACTTCGACGTTCCGTGGTACGCGGTCACCATCGCGGCCGACGGCAAGAAGAAGGTGACGTACTTCGGCCTCCAGGACAAGGACCCCGGCGGCGACGACGGGCTGAGCTTCGCCTCGGCGGAGATCGAGGTGAAGGGCAAGAAACTGACGGTCGGGCACGTCGGCCCGAAGACCAGGCGCATCGAGTTCGAGTACGCGAACGGCACGTCCGAGCCGGAGCTGACCAAGGCGGCGGGCTCCGGGTACCTGTGGTTCACGCAGCAGGAGGACGGACCGGGCCCGGGCGGCAAGCTGGTGGCCATACGTCTCTACGACGGGGCGGGGAAGGTGGAGACGGTGGTGCAGGACTGAGCGCGGCCGGGGAACGGCGTCACCCGCGGTGCCGCAGAGACCGGTGTCACCGTGGGTGCGGGGTCACAGCCAGCCCTGCTGTCGGGCCTCCCGCACCGCTTCCATCCGGTTCCGCGTCCCCGTCTTGCCGATCGCCGCGGAGAGATAGTTGCGCACGGTCGACTCCGACAGATGGAGCTTGCCCGCGATGTCGGCGACCGTGGCACCGTCCACCGAGGCCTTCAGCACGTCCGCCTCGCGGGCGGTCAGCGGGTTCGGCCCCGCGCTCAGTGCTGCCGCGGCGAGCGCCGGATCGATGACCGTCTCGCCCCGCAGCGCCTGGCGGATCGCCTCGGCCAGGTCCTCGACCGGCCCGTCCTTGACCAGGAAGCCGACCGCTCCCGCCTCCATGGCACGGCGCAGATAGCCGGGCCTGCCGAAGGTGGTGAGGATGAGGACCCGGCACTCGGGGCACTCCTCGCGCAGGTCCGCCGCGGCCTCCAGACCGCTGCGGCCCGGCAGTTCGATGTCGAGCAGCGCCACGTCGGGGCGCGCGGTCAGCGCGGCGTCCACGATCTCGTCGCCCGCCCCCACCTGCGCCACGACCTCGATGTCCTCCTCCATGCCGAGCAGCAGGGCGAGCGCGCCCCGCATCATGCCCTGGTCCTCGGCGAGCAGGACTCTGATCATGGGGTGCGCTCCTCCGGGACGGTGCTCAACTCGGTGACCGGCAGCGTCGCGGTGACCCGGAAGCCGCCGTGCGGTGCGGGCCCCGACTCCAGGGAGCCGCCCGCCGCCGCCAGGCGTTCGGCCAGGCCCTTCAGCCCGCTGCCGGGCGCGGTCGAGCCTACGCCGCGGCCGTCGTCGGTGATCAGCAGCCGGGTCCGTTCGGCGGTGCCCGCGACCTCGATCTCGCAGCGGGTCGCGCGGGAGTGGCGTACGACATTGGTGGCGCACTCACGGACGACCCAGCCGAGCAGCGCCGCCGTCTGCGGGGCGAGCGGCGGCCCCGACTGGCGTACGACCGCGTCGATGCCCGCCGCCTCCAGGAGATCGCGGGCCCGGTCGAGCTCCGTGGCGAGGCTGCCCTCGCGGTAGCCGGTGACCGCCTCGCGGATCTCGGTCAGGGCCTGGCGGCCGACGGACTCGATGTCGGTGACCTGGCCGAGGGCCGCGTCCAGGTCGCGGGGGGCCAGGCGGCGGGTGGCCTCCGCCTTCACGACGATCACCGAAAGGGTGTGGCCGAGCAGGTCGTGCAGATCGCGGGAGAAGCGCAGACGTTCCTTCTCGACGGCGCTGCGGGCCAACTCCTCGCGGGTGGAGCGCAGTTCCTTGACCGTCTCGGAGAGGGCGAGGATCGCCCCGGTCACCATGACGGAGATGAACGTGCCGTAGGCGATGCCCGCGGCGTCCCAGCCGTCCCGGAGGCCGCCGACCACGGCCGCGGCGATGCTCAGGGCGATCCCGGCGGGGGCGAGCTGCCTGCCGCGCAGGACCGCGCCGGTCGCCAGGCCCAGGAGCGGGAAGAACATCAGCCAGCTGCCGCCGTAGCCGATGGCGAGGGCGAAGGTCACCGCGGTCAGCGCGAGCAGGCTGTGCTTCGTCACGCGCGCCTCCCTGGCCTGCTTGTGGAAGGCCCGGAACACCACGTTGATGTAGAGGGAGTTGAAGGCCAGCAGGCCGAGGCCGCCGATCCAGGGGTTGCCGGTCTTGCCCTGGATGACGTTGGAGAAGGAGCCCATGCCCATCAGGAGCCAGGGCAGCATCGAGAAGCCGTTGGGCGGACCCAGATCGCCGGGATCGCTCCGCCCCGACTTCTCCTTCGCCCGCATCTCGGAGAGCTGCGCCCCGGCACCCGCCTTCCAGCGGGCGATGCGACGCCCGAACTCCTGGCGCCGGGCGCGCTTCCCGGATATCGCTGACATGACCTCTCCTGTCGTGCCATGGCGCCTCGCCGGCGTCGTCATACCGTCCGCGCAGCCCTGCGGTACGAGACCACAGCGTACGAACCGAACGCCAGCAGCCAGGCGGTGAGCACCGCGACCGTGCCGAGGCCGATCCCGGAGCCGTCCGTCACGGATGTGCCGAGCTCCGCGTAGCGGTGCGTGGGTGTGTAGTCGGACAGTGCGCGCAGCCAGCCGGGGAACAGGTCGACGGGGAACCACAGGCCGCCGAGCACCGCGAGCCCAAGATTGCACGCCGTGTTCACCACGCCCGTGGTCTGCGCGGTCAGTCGGTAGCCGTTGCCGAGCCCCAGCATCGTGAAGGGCAGCGAGCCGGCCCACAGCAGCACCACGGCGGCCGCCCACTGCCAGGGCGCCATGCGTACGCCGTTGACCAGGCCACCCGCGGCGAACACGGCCACGATCGCCGGAAGCACCGTCACCGCCCCGGTCAGGGCCCGGCCCAGCACGACATCGCGGGGCGTCATCGGCGTGGCCCGCAGCTGCCGCAGCCAGCCGATCGTCTTGTCCTCGGCGACGCCGGTGCCGGTGTTCAGGGCGGCGATCACGGCACCGTACGCGGCCATGCCGACCATGGACGTGGTCTTCCACTCGGCGTATGCGGAGCCGCCGCCGACGTTGGTGAACAGCAGATACATCAGGACCGGAAGGCCGATGCCGCCGATCACGAAGCCGGTGTCGCGCAGGGTCCTGCGCACTTCGAGCCCGAGGTAGGCGACCATCACACGGCCTCCAGGGCGGACGCGGCAGCGGACGCGGGTGACGTCAGCGCGAGGAACGCGTCGTCGAGCGAGGCCGCCGCGACCCGCAGTCCACGGACCGCCCCCAGCTCCGCGAGCGCGACCACCGTCGCGTCGGAGTCCTCCGTACGCAGCGTGGCCCGGCCCCCGCGCACCTCCACGGACCGCACGCCGGGCAGCAGGGTCAGGCCTTCCGTGCCGCGCCCGGCCAGGTCGAAGGAGACGGAGCTGCCGCCCGCGGCCCGCTTGACCTGCTCGCCGCTGCCGTCGGCGACGATCCTGCCGTGGTCCATGACGACGATCCGGTCGGCGTGCCGGTCCGCCTCCTCCAGGTAGTGGGTGGAGAAGAGGACGGTGTGGCCGCGCCGCGCGTAGCCGCGCATCGACGCCCAGAAGGCCGCCCGCGCCTCCACGTCGAGCGCGGCGGTCGGCTCGTCGAGGACGATCAGCGACGGGTTCCCGGCCAGCGCCACGGCGAACCGCACCCGCTGCGTCTGGCCCCCGGACAGCTTGTCCACGCGCCGCCCGGCGAGCTCCTCGATCCCGGCGAGCGCCAGCGCGTCGCCGAGCGGCATCGGCGCCGGATAGCGGCCCGCCACGAAGGAGACCAGCTCGCGGACGGTGACCCGCGGGACGAGCCGCCCCTCCTGGAGCATGGCGCCGACCCGCCCCGCGCGCACGGCGGCCCCGGGCGGGCCGCCGAAGAGCCGGACCTCGCCCGCGTCGGGGTCGTCGAGGCCGAGCAGCAGGGAGATGGCGGTGGACTTGCCCGCGCCGTTGCGGCCGAGCAGGGCCACGGTCTCGCCGGGCTCGATCCGCAGGCCGACGCCGTCGACGGCACGCAGCGGGCCGAAGGCCTTGACCACGCCGGTGAAGGCCACGGCGGGTCCGTGCGCGTGGCTGCTCTCTGAGGTCTTCGTCATGGCTTCGACGCTACGAACTCGGGGCGGGGCGGCGGCAGATGCGGTTGTACGGACCAGGCCGGTACAAATGTCACGGCTCGCCGCCCCGCCCCGCCCGCTGAATCTGACGTGACGTCAGGAGTCTTCACAAGTCCTGGGTGCTGGGCTATACATGGGGTCGCCGGACTGGAACGCGTTCTAGAACGGGCCGGTTCGACGACCGGCTCTCCGGCCCCGTTACGACCTCGGTGCGGCCGACGGTGCGGACGGCCGCGCCGAGGTCTCTGCCCTCCTCCCAAGGAGCTGCCACACATGCCCATCGACGCCGCGAAGGCCCTGGCCGCGCAGCCCAGGTCGGCCGAGATCGCCTGGGACCACAAGGACATCCAGCTCTACCATCTGGGTCTGGGAGCCGGTGTCCCCGCCACCGACCCCGACGAGCTGCGCTACACCCTGGAGTCCAGGCTGCACGTCCTGCCCAGCTTCGCCACCGTCGCGGGGGCGGGCATGGGCATGATGGGCGGCCTCTCCGCCCCCGGCATCGAGGTGAACCTCGCCGCCGTCCTGCACGGCGGCCAGACCATCACCCTGCACCGCCCGATCCCGGTCAAGGGCAGCGCCACGGCCACCTCCAAGGTCGCCGCCGTGTACGACAAGGGCAAGGCCGCCGTCCTCGTCCTGCGCTCCGAAGTGGCCGACGGAGAGGGCCCGTTGTGGACGAGCGACGCCCAGATCTTCGTACGCGGTGAAGGCGGATTCGGCGGCGACCGCGGCCCCTCCGCCCGCGTCCCGGCCCCCGACGGCGAGCCGGACCGTACCGTCGAACGACCCGTGCGCGAGGACCAGGCGCTGCTCTACCGCCTCTCCGGCGACTGGAACCCGCTGCACGCCGACCCCGAGTTCGCCAAGCTCGCGGGCTTCGAGCGGCCGATCCTGCACGGCCTGTGCACCTACGGGATGACGCTCAAGGCCGTCGTGGACACGCTGCTCGACGGCGATGTGTCGCGGGTGCGCGGCTACGGCACGCGCTTCACCGGTGTCGTCTTCCCCGGGGAGACCCTGCGGATCCGGATGTGGCGCACCGAGGGGCGCGTCCAGGCGACCGTGACGGCGGTGGAGCGGGACGACGCGCCGGTGCTCGCCGACACGGTCGTCGAACACGCCTGAATCTTCGCTGAGTCGTCGCTGAATCTTCGTACGAGAGGAGCCGCACCATGCGCGCAGCCGTACTGCACGAGATAGGCCAGGAGAAGCTGGAAGTCCTCGACGACGTCGAGGCGACGGGCTTCGGCCCCGGCAAGGTGAAGATCCGGGTGCGGGCCACCGGCCTGTGCCACTCCGACATATCGGCGATGAACGGCGTACTGCCGCAGCCCGCGCCGTTCATCCCCGGCCACGAGGGCGCGGGCGAGATCATCGACGTGGGCGACGGCGTGACCGGGCTCTCCCAGGGCGACCGGGTGCTGCTGTGCTGGCTGCCCGCGTGCGGCACCTGTCCCGCCTGCAAGCGCGGCCAGACCCAGCTGTGCCTTGCCGGATTCATGAACGCGGGCACGCCCAACTTCAAGCGGCCCGGCGGGGACGTCTTCGGCTTCGCGGGTACGGGGACCTTCACCGAGGAGGTCGTGGTCGACGCGGGCTGCGCCGTGCCGATCCCGGACGACGTGCCCTTCGACATCGCGGCGCTGATCGGCTGCGGCGTGACGACGGGGCTCGGCGCGGCCATCAACACCGCCGATGTGGCCACCGGTTCATCGGTCGCCGTGATCGGCTGCGGCGGTGTCGGCATCTCCGCGATCCAGGGCGCGCGGCTCAAGGGGGCGGCGCAGATCATCGCCGTCGACCCGGTGGCATCGCGCCGCGAGGCCGCGCTGAAGTTCGGCGCGACGGAGGCGGTCGCCCCCGACGAACTCGCCGACGCCAAGCAGCGGGTGACCGCGGGCGAGGGCTTCGACTACGTCTTCGAGGTGGTCGGCAAGTCCGCCACGGCCCGCACGGCGTACGAGACGACGCGGCGCGGCGGCACGCTGTGCGTCGTGGGCGCGGGCGCCCTCGACGACTTCCTCCAGTTCAACATGTTCGAGCTGTTCTTCGACGAGAAGAAGATCCTGCCGTCCATGTACGGCGGCGGTGACGTCCTCACCTCTTACGAGCGGGCCATCGCGCTGTGGCGCGCGGGCCG
The DNA here is from genome assembly GCF_042740015.1 of Streptomyces sp. NPDC059037. Classification (NCBI taxonomy): domain Bacteria; kingdom Bacillati; phylum Actinomycetota; class Actinomycetes; order Kitasatosporales; family Streptomycetaceae; genus Streptomyces; species Streptomyces sp. NPDC059037. The sequence continues at coordinate 42,326 of NZ_JBHYIG010000023.1, read as the reverse complement.
CATCGACCTGGAGAGCCTCATCACGCACCGGGTGCAGCTGCCCGAGATCAACGAGGCGCTGGATCAGATGCGTACGGGGGTCGCGCTGCGGACCTGCATCGAGATCTGAACTTCCCGGCTCTGAACTCCCCGGTTCTGAAAGGACTTTGATCACTGATGTCACTGTCACCGTCACCGTCACTGCCGCTTGAGGGTCTGTCCGCGATCGTCACGGGGGCGGGCCGGGGCCTCGGCCGCGCCGAGGCCCTCGAACTCGCTCGGCTCGGCGCGAGCGTCGTCGTCAACGACTTCGGGCAGCCAGGACGTGACGGCTCGGGCGAGGCCTCGGCGACGCCGGCCGAGGAGGTCGCCGCGGAGATCCGGGCCGGGGGCGGGCAGGCGGTCGCGCACCTGGGCGATGTCGCGGACCACGAACAGGCGCGCGGGCTCGTCCAGTTGGCGATCGACACGTACGGAAAGCTGGACATCCTGGTCAACAACGCGGGCATTCTGCGGGACCGGATGATCTTCTCGATGAGCGAGGGCGAATGGGACTCCGTCATCCGCGTCCACCTCAAGGGCCACTTCAACACGACCCACTTCGCGTCGGTCCACTGGCGTGAGCGGTCCAAGGCGGCGGGGGAGCCGGTGTACGGCCGGATCGTCAACACGTCGTCGGAGGCGTTCCTCGCCGGGTCGGCGGGGCAGCCGAACTACGCGGCGGCGAAGGGCGGCATCGTCGGTCTCACCACGTCGAGCGCGCTGGCGCTCGGCAAGTACGGGGTGACGGCGAACGTCATCTGTCCGCGGGCGCGGACGCGGATGACGGAGGACGTGTTCGCGGGGTTCCAGGAGCCGGGCGCGGGTGAACTGGACGCGCTGGCCCCGGAGCATGTGGCTCCGCTGGTCGGCTACTTGGCCTCGCCCGCGGCCGCCGCGGTGAACGGTCAGCTGCTGGTGGTGCACGGCGGGATGGTGGCCGTGGTCGAACGCCCGAAGGTGGCCGCGAAGTTCGACACGGCGAAGGGCGTGTTCACGTACGAGGAGCTGGACGAGGCGCTGTCTCCTTATTACGCGGGCCGTCCGGAGGGGGAGACGTTCGCGGCGGCGGAGGTGCTGGGGCTGAAGCGGGGTTAGATTTTCCCCAACCCCGCCCCTTCCCGAAACCATGGGGCTCCGCCCCCTCACCCCACCCCGCGTACGGCGCAGATCCTGCCCGCCGCTTCGCGGCGGATCTTTTCCCGCCCACCCGCCCGATTGCCCGGCAGCTGCCCGCCCACCCATCGATAGGTCTTCGAGCCCGGCCGCAGGCATATCAGCCCGTCCGGCGTTTGAGGACGAACTCGCCGGAGGCGGTGATCGACGGTCAGCTCGCGGCCGGCGGAGCCGGAAGGGATTCGGGTAGGGGTGGGGTTGGGGAAAGAACCGCCGGAGGCAGACCTCAGCCCGAGACGAGCCGCACCCGACCTCCCACCTCGATCAGACCCCCCGGGCCCGGTGCAGTCAGAAGTTGCGAGCCACGCCCCTGCGTGATGTTCAGCGCCCGCCCCAGCTGATGCGTCAGCAGCAACGCCGCCGCCCCCGTGGCCTCGTCCTCGTCGATCCCGTCGTCCCTGCCGGGAAAGGCGCGGGCGCGCACCCGCCCCGCCGCCTCGTCCTCCCACGCCCACGCATAGATCCACTCCCCCGGCGGCGGCACCCGCAGCGCCTCCACCTCGGCCACGCTCCCGTAAGAACGCAGCGTCCGCCCCGGCGCCCACTCCGCCCGCGCAGCGATCCAGCTGAACTCCCCGTCCTGGCGAGCCTCCACCACGCCCGCGGGCGTGACCAGTTCGGGGACGTCGAGCAGCCAGGACGTACCGACGCAGGGGTGTCCCGCGAACGGCAGGCGCAGCGTGGGCGTGTAGATGTCGATGACGCCGCGCTCGGGGTCATCGACGAACACCGTCTCGCTGAAGCCCAGCTTCGCGGCCACCGCCTGCCGGTCACCGCGAGCGGCCACGCGGGCCCCGTCGCGCACGACACCCAGTTCATTGCCGTGCCGACCGTCGGGCCCGCAGAAGACCCTCAGTACATCAAGCCCGTCAGGAAGTTCCGTCATCCGGGCATTCAAGCATCCTCAGTCGAAGCCTTCTCAGGAAACGCGGCGCCTCGCCACGTACACCGCCCCCGCGCCCGCCACGACGACCGCCCCGGCCACGCCGACCAGCGCACCGGTCGGCGTCGACGAACCGGTGGACGCCAGCGAGCCCCCCGTACCCCCGCCGACCGAACCGCCGCCGCCCAGCGAAGCCGAACCCCCGCCGGTGGAACCGGAGTCGGCCGAGCCGCCACCACCGGTGGAGCCGCCGCTGCCGCCCGGCAGCTCGGCACCGTCGGCGACCGAGAGCGCCACCGTGACCGGGTCGATCGCGTCGCCCTCCTTGTACATGGAGCCCGTCGTCTCGTTGGCGAACTGCTTCGCGCCCGCCGCCGTGAACGCCGCCGGGATCTTGTCGAGCAGCACGACGTCGTCCTTCGCCTCGTACGAGGCCTTGGAGAGGTCAAGCGTCGCGAACTTCACGTCGTCGTTGGTGCCCTTGGGCGTGGTGACGTCCACGGTCAGCGTGCCCTTGGCGCCGTCCGCCGCGACCTTGATGTCGCTGAACTTCATGTCGATGCCGTGCGCCTTGTACGCGAAGCGGACGGCGCCGCCGAAGGACGCGGTCAGCTTCTTGGCGTCGGCGTCCAAGTCGGCCTTGGCGTAAGGGAAGTCGTAGCCGTTGTCGTTCTTCTCGGCGCCGCCGGAGAGCGTGGCGCCGCCGCCGGACTCGATGTAGCGGCGGAAGGACTCCTTGACGCCCCAGGCGAGCGAGCCGTCGTAGACCTTGCCTGCGGGCGCCTCGGCGTCGGACGTGGTGGTCGGCTTCGGGGTCGCGGTCGGCTTGTCCGTCGGCTTCGGGGTCTCGGAGGGCTTCTCCGTCGGCTTCGGCGTCTGCGTGGGCTTGTCCGTCGGCTTCGGGGTTTCCGTGGGCTTCTGCGTCGGGGCGCCGGCCGCCTTCACCGTCAGGGTGGCCGGGTCGAGCTTGTCGCCCTCCTTGTACATGCCGTTGAACGCCTTGGCGCCGTCCGCCGTCAGCGTCGCCGGGATGTCCTTGAACGTCATCGCGCCGCCCTCGCCCTGGCCGGGCTTGATGCCGGTCAGGTCGAGCTTGGCGAGGTCGATGTCGTTCTGGGCGGTGCCGTTGAGGCTGACGTCGGCCTGGATGGCGCCGCCCGTGCCCTCGGTGCGGACCTGCACGTCGGACATCTTGATGTCGAAGCCGTGCGCCGTGGAGGAGAAGCGGACCGCGCCCTTGAAGGCGGTGTCGGTGGCGTGCGTCCCGGTGTCGTACGTGCCCGTGCCGTCGGTGAAGGTGAACACCCCGTTGTCCGCCGCCTGCTTGGCGCCGTCCGTGGCCTCGATCTTGCCCAGGGCCATGCCCGTGACGTACTTGCGGAAGGACTCCTTGAAGCCCCACTCAAGCGTGCCGTCCTTGAGCTCGACCTGCGGCGCCGCTGCGGCGCCGCCGTCGGCGGCGAGCGCGGGAAGGGTGAGGGCGGTCGCGCCGAGCGTGACGGCGGTCGCGACGGCTGCGGCGAGGGTTATGGGACGACGAATGGCGGCCATGGTCGGTCTTCTCCTTGAGAGACGGGTGAGGAAGTGAGCTGGGGTGGGTGACCCGGAAGGGTCAGGAATCGGAGCCTGCGGTCTGCTCGGTCGTCGCGGTCGCCTCGGTCGTCGCGCGCTTCTTGCGTACGACGCCGAACGCGACCGCCGCGGCGAGCAGCAGCGCCACGCCCGCGCCCACGCCGATCGGCACGGCGGACGATGAGGAGTCGGCCGAGTCGGCGGCGTTCTGCGTCTTCGGCCCGGTCGCCTTCTTCGGCTGCGGCGTCGGGCTCGCGGACGAGCCGAGGTCCGGCAGCGCGGGCAGCTTCGCGTCGGCGTCGAGGGCGACGGCGAGCGACAGCGGGTCCATCGCGGAGCCCGCCTTGTACATGGACCCGAAGGCCTTCGCACCGTCGCCGGTGAGCTTCGTCGGCACCTCGGTGAGGGAGACGAGGCCGTCCTTCGGCTTCAGCTCCCCGGCCGCGAAGGTGATCAGCGGGGCCTTCTTCAGCGTGACGCCCTTGTCGCCCTTGCTTTCGACGTCCGCGAGGAGCGTGCCCTTGCCGTCCTTCACCTCGACGGCGACCTTGCTCAGCGCGAGGTCGAGGCCGTGCGCGCCGGTGAAGCGCACCGTCCCAGCGAAGTCCGCGCCGAGGGTCTGCTTCTTCTTGTCGTACGTTCCCCGGCCCTCGGGGAAGCGGAAGTACGCGGCACCGTCCTGCGCCCCGGAGGACAGTTTCCACTCGCCCTTGGCGATGGAGCCGGTGACGTACTCCCGGAAGGTGCGGCGCACGCCCCAGTCGACGGCGGCGTCCTCGACGCGGCCCGCCTTCGTCTTCTTCTCGGGCTCCGACGGCTTCTCCGACGGCTTCTTCGACGGCTTGTCGGAGCCGGACTTCGCCGCCAGGTCCGTCGACAGGCTCACCCGGTCGAGCTCGGTGCCCGCCGTGTAGTACCCGGCGAAGGCCTTCGCCCCCTGTGAAGTGAGCGTCGCGGGAAGGTTGTTGAGGGCGATCGGGCCCGAGCCGCCCTTCATGTCGATGCCGGACATGCCGAGGGTCGCGAGCGGCACCTGGGCGTTGGTCGTGACCTTGCCCGTGCCCTTCTCCTTGCTGACCATGTCGGCGTGGAGCGTGCCGGAGCCGCCGGAGATCTTGACGGTGGGGTTGCTGATGGTGAGGTCCAGCTCGTACGAGCCGCCCTTCTTGTGCCCCAGGAAGCGCACCCCGCCCAAGAACCCGGCGGTGAGGGCCCCGCTGTCCGGGTCGTACGACCCCTTGGCCGAATGGAAGCGGAACTGACTGCCGCCGACCGTGGCCGCGCCGCCCTGCAGGGTCGAACTCCCCTGGGCGATCGGCCCGGTCACGTAACTCTGGAAGGAGGATTTGATGCCCCAGTCGAGCCGTCCGCCCTGGACCGTGCGGCTCTCCGCGTGCGCGGCGGCCGCGGGCAGCAGTGCTGCGACGAGCGCGGTGAGCACCGCCACCGCTCCGGCGCGGGCGATGGCTCGCGTCTGTCTTGACGACGACATGGAACCCCTCCGAGTGTGGCTAATGAGGTAAGGCTAACCTAAACTACGATCACTCCGGCTGGAACCCCCAACCCCGGCCACCCGGATCCCGGCCGGCCCAACAACACGACAGGACGGTGGAATTCGGTGCTTCGCATGCCGCGCCCACTCCGTATCGCCGGTGCGTGGACCGCCGTTCTCGCCCTGGCCCTCACGGGCTGTGGGTCATCGTCGGACGACGGTGGCGCCACGTCCCCGAAGGCGAAGACGGCGGCCTCCGCACCCGACCGGGTCGAGCCCCTGAAGTCCCGCCCCGACCCCGTGCTCCCCGCCACCGTCACGTCGGCCGACGGCAAGAAGGTCACCGTCAAGGACACAAGGCGGATCGTGCCGCTCACCGGCAGCCTGAGCGAGATCGTGTTCACGCTCGGCCTCGGCGAGAACGTCGTGGCCCGCGACATCACCGCGACCTTCGAGCAGGCCGAGAAGCTGCCGGTGGTGACACGTGCGCACGACGTCTCGGCGGAGAGCGTGCTCTCCCTGAAGCCGACGGTCGTCCTCGCGGACACCTCAACGGGCCCGGCCGAGGCGATCGACCAGATCCGCGACGCGGGCGTCCCGCTGGTCGTCCTCGACCCGGCGAAGAGCCTCGACGACGTGGGCCCGCGGATCGACGCGGTGGCCAAGGCCCTGGGCGTGAAGAAGGCGGGCGACGAGCTGAAGTCCCGTACGGAGAAGCGGATTTCGGCGGTGCGGAAGTCCATCCCGGCGTCCGCCCGCACCGAGAAGCCGCGCGTGGCCTTCCTCTATCTGCGCGGGTCCGCCTCCGTCTATCTGCTCGGCGGGCGCGAGTCGGGGGCGAGTTCGCTCCTGGAGGCGGCGGGCGCGGTCGACGCGGGCAAGGCGTCAGGCCTGAAGAAGGACTTCACCGCGATCACCAGCGAGGCGTTGGCCGAGGCGGCGCCGGACGCGATTCTCGTGATGTCCAAGGGGCTCGAATCGGTGGACGGCGTGGACGGGCTGCTCAAGATCCCCGGCGTCGCCGAGACCCCTGCCGGTCTCGACCGTCGTGTCGTCTCGATCGACGACGGGGTGCTGTTGAACTACGGGCCGCGGACGGATGAGGTGCTGAAGTCTTTGGTGGGGCAGTTGTACGGGGGCGCCGAGAAGTGACGGTTACCTCCAAGGCCGCTTCATCCGTACCCGGAGGTGAGGCGTTGTGCCCACCCGTTCCGCCCTGCGGAACGCCTGCCCACAACGAGGGCGGGACCTCCAAGCGCAGCGCGCCCTTCCTCCTGACCCTCGGTCTCATCGGCGTACTCGTTCTCCTCTGCCTCCTCTCCGCCGGAATCGGTGCGTACGACATCCCGCTCGGGGACGTCCTCAGTTCGGTCCGGCATCGGATGGGGCTCGGCGGGAGTGCGCTCGACCGGGTCGGGGAGAGCGTGCTGTGGAACGTGCGGCTGCCACGGGTGACGCTCGCCCTGCTGGTCGGCGGGTCGCTGGGGTGCGCCGGGGCGCTGATGCAGGGCGTGTTCGGGAATCCGCTCGCCGAGCCGGGGGTCATCGGGATATCGGCGGGCGCGGCCGTCGGCGCGGTCGCGTCGATCGCGCTCGGGCTGAGCTTCTTCGGGAACTGGACGGTGACGGTGTGCGCGTTCGTCGCCGGGCTCGCGACCGTCCTTCTCGTGTACGTGCTCTCGCGCGACGGCGGGCGCACAGAGGTCGTCACGCTCATCCTCACCGGGATCGCCGTGAACGCCTTCGCGGGGGCGCTGATCGGGCTCTGCATCTTCTTCGCGGACAACGCGCAGATCACCCAGATCACGTTCTGGCAGCTCGGCTCGCTCGCCGGTGCGACCTGGCCGAAGGTGCTCGCCGTGCTGCCGTGCGCGGTGGCCGGACTTGCGCTCGCGCCGCTGTACGCACGGAAGTTGGACCTCCTCGCGCTCGGCGAGCGACCCGCGCGGCATCTGGGGGTCGACGTCGAGCGGCTGCGGCTCGTGCTGGTTCTCGTGGTGGCGCTGCTGACCGCGGCCGCGGTGGCCGTCGCCGGGATCATCACGTTCGTGGGGCTGCTCGTGCCGCATCTGCTGCGGATGGCGGCGGGCCCCGGGCACCGCTTCCTGGTGCCGGGCAGTGCGCTGGGCGGGGCGGTGGTGCTGGTCGGCGCGGACCTGGCGGCGCGTACGGTCGCGGCGCCGGCCGAGCTGCCGCTGGGGGTGCTCACGGCGCTCTTCGGCAGCCCGTTCTTCTTCTGGCTGTTGCGCAGGACCCGTCGCAGGCAAGGGGGTTGGGCATGATCGGGCGGATCGCCCACCGGCTGTTCTCCTCCGGCGGCGGGCGTGTCCTGCCGGGGCCGGTCTCCCCTGGTGATGCGCTCGCGGAGGTTTCGGACCTGCGGGTGCGGCTCGGGGGGCGCGAGGTGCTCGCCGGGGTGTCCCTCACCGCGCGGGCGGGCGAGGTGCTGGCCCTCGTCGGGCCCAACGGGGCAGGTAAATCAACCCTGTTGGCGGCCCTGGCGGCGGACATCGCGGCGGACGAGGGGAGTGTGCGCGTCTGCGGGCGCCCGGTCGCCCAGTGGCCGGCCCGAGAACTCGCCCTGCGGCGTGCGGTGTTGCCGCAGGCGGCCGCGCTGTCCTTTCCGTTCGCGGTGGAGGACGTCGTCTGCATGGGGCGCGCGCCCTGGGCGGGGACGGCCCTGGAGGACGACGACGACCGGGTCGTACATGAGGCGATGGCCGCGACGGAGGTCGGCGAGTTCGCCGCCCGTTCCTTCTCCGCGCTGAGCGGGGGCGAGCGGGCGCGGGTCGCGCTGGCCCGGGTCCTGGCCCAGCGGGCACCACTCCTTCTGCTCGACGAGCCGACGGCGGCACTGGATCTTCGCCACCAGGAGCTGGTCCTGCGGATCTGCCGGGAGCGGGCCGCCGCGGGGGACGCGGTGGTCGTGGTCCTGCATGACCTGGGGCTCGCGGCGGCGTACGCGGACCGGGCGGTGGTGTTGCGCGGCGGGGCGGTGGCCGCGGAGGGCCCTCCGGGCGAGGCGTTCACCGGGGAGCTCCTGAGCAAGGTCTACCGCCAGCCGGTGGAGGTGTTCCCGCATCCCCGTACGGGGGCTCCGCTCGTGACTCCGGTGCGGGGCTGAAGAGTCATCCCGTCCGGCCTCTGATGACGGACTCGGCAGAGCCGGTGATCAACTCCTTGACCCGCGCTTTGCCACCCCATGAAGCCCCCATCACCCCACCGTGACACCCCCGTAAGCACCGCCGAACACTGAGAGGTGAATCACGGAACGGCTGGGTATCGACCAGGTAAGGCTCAGTTAAGTTAGGTCCGCCTCACCGGCACCCCGGAACCGTCCGTGAACCGTCTTGGAGCCCCTATGCGCCCCGTCCGCCTCTCCGCCGCCACTGCCATCGCCGCAGCAGCAGCGCTCACCGCCGTCACGGGCTGCACCGAGAAAAGCGACGCCAAGGGCGGCGGCGGGAACACCGTCGAGGTGACCGCCACCGACACGAAGTGCGAGGTCTCCAAGACCAAGCTCTCCGCCGGGCACGTCGAGCTCGCCATCGAGAACAAGGGCTCCAAGGTCACCGAGGTCTACCTCCTCTTCCCCGACGACCGCATCGTCAGCGAGCGCGAGAACATCGGCCCCGGCACCAAGCAGAAGCTGACCGCCGAGGTGAAGTCCGGTTCGTACCAGATCGCCTGCAAGCCGGGCATGAAGGGCGACGGCATCCGCCAGAAGGTCACCGTCAGCGGCGGCAAGGCCGTCAAGCGCGACCCGCGCCTGGACAAGGCCGTCGCCGACTACCGCGCCTACGCGCAGGAGCAGGCCGACGCGACGCTGCCCAAGGTGAAGCTCTTCACCGACGCCGTCCGCAAGGGCGACATCGAGGCCGCGAAGAAGGCGTACGCCAACTCCCGCATCGGCTGGGAGCGCACCGAGCCGGTCGCCGAGTCCTTCGGTGACATCGACCCGAAGGTCGACCTCCGCGAGGACGGTCTGGCGGACGACCAGGACCTGGAGAAGGACTGGACGGGCTGGCACCGTCTGGAGCGGTCCCTGTGGAAGGACAAGAAGCTCGGCGAGCGCGACAAGGAGCTCGCCACCCGGCTGGACAAGGACCTCAAGGACTGGCAGAACCGTGTCGGCAAGGCCGTGATCACCCCGACCTCCATGGCCAACGGCGCCAAGGAGCTCCTCGACGAGGTCGCCACCGGCAAGGTCACCGGCGAGGAGGAGCGCTACTCGCACACCGACCTCGTCGACTTCAAGGCGAACGTCGAGGGTGCCGAGAAGGCGTACGGACTGCTGAAGGCCGTCGCGTCCGAGAACGACCCGGCGCTCACCAAGGAGCTCGACAAGCAGTTCGCGGCCCTGGACAAGCTGCTCGGCAAGTACCGCACGGGCGGCGGCAAGGACTCGTACACCTTCACGTCGTACGACAAGCTCGGCAAGGCGGACGTCAAGGAGCTGCAGAACGGCGTCAACGCCCTCGCGGAGCCGCTGTCGAAGCTGGCCGCCGCCGTCGTCGGCAAGTCCAAGTAGGGGCAAGGGCAGAGGCAAAGGGGGAACCGAGCGATGACTGAGATCACGAACGGCACCGACAGTGCGTCCATACCGGACGAGGACACCAACTCCGCCTCCCCTTCCCGGCGTTCACTCCTCGGCTGGGGCGGCGCCGGGCTCGCGCTCGGTGCCGCGGTCACGGGCGGCGTGGCGGCGGTGGCGCGGTCCGGTGACGAGACCGTGCCCGCGGCGTCGGCGGGCGGCGCGGTCGCCTTCCACGGCAGGCACCAGGCGGGCATCGCCACGGCCGTCCAGGACCGGCTTCACTTCGCCGCGTTCGACGTGAAGACGGACGACCGCGAGCAGTTCGTGCAGCTCCTCAAGGACTGGACGAAGGCCGCCGCGCGGATGACGGCGGGGCACGAGGTCGGCGAGGGCGCCTACGGCGGTCTCGCCGAGGCGCCGCCGGACGACACCGGTGAGGCGCTCGGCCTCAAGCCGTCCCGGCTCACGCTCACGATCGGCTTCGGTCCGAGCCTCTTCGAGAAGTTCGGGCTCAAGGACCGGCGGCCCGAAGCCCTGGTCGATCTGCCCAAGTTCCCCGGCGACAACCTCGACAAGTCCCGTGGCGGCGGCGACATCTGCGTACAGGCCTGCGCGGACGACCCGCAGGTCGCCGTGCACGCGATCCGCAATCTCGCCCGCCTCGGCTTCGGCAAGGTCGCGGTGCGCTGGTCGCAGCTCGGCTTCGGCAAGACGTCGTCGACGACGCCGGGCGCGCAGACGCCGCGCAACCTCTTCGGGTTCAAGGACGGCACCCGCAACGTCTCGGGCGAGGACAACTCCGCGCTCGCCAAGCATGTCTGGGTGGGCGAGAAGGAGGGGCCGGAGTGGATGGCCGGCGGTTCCTACCTCGTCGCGCGCCGCATCCGGATGAACGTCGAGACCTGGGACCGTACTCCGCTCGGTGAGCAGGAGGACATCTTCGGGCGCGACAAGCGCGAGGGCGCCCCGGTCGGCAAGGCCAAGGAGCACGACGAGCCGTTCCTGAAGGCGATGAAGCCCGAGGCGCATGTACGGCTCGCGCACCCGGACAGCAACGACGGTGCGACGATCCTGCGCCGCGGCTACTCCTTCACGGACGGCACCGACGGCCTGGGCCGCCTGGACGCGGGGCTCTTCTTCCTCGCGTACCAGAAGGACGTCCGCACGGGCTTCATTCCGGTGCAGCGCAGCCTGGCGCGCGCCGACGTTCTCAACGAGTACATCCAGCACGTGGGTTCAGCGGTCTTCGCGATCCCGCCGGGCGTCCGCGACAAGGACGACTGGTGGGGCCGGGCACTGTTCAGCTGAGGGGAACTGACTGACTCATGTTCGGCAACTATCTGATCGGCCTGCGCGAAGGCCTTGAGGCCAGCCTGGTCGTCTGCATCCTCATCGCCTATCTGGTGAAGACGGAGCGCCGCGACGCGCTGCGGCCCATCTGGGTCGGCATCGGTGTCGCGTGCGCCATCGCGTTCGGCTTCGGCTGCGCGCTGACGTTCGGTTCGCAGGAACTGACGTTCAAGGCGCAGGAGGCGCTGGGCGGTTCGCTGTCGATCCTCGCCGTGGCGCTCGTGACGTGGATGGTCTTCTGGATGCGGCGTACGGCCCGTCATCTCAAGGCCGAGCTGCACGGCAAGCTGGACGCGGCCCTGCAGATGGGCACGGGTGCGCTGGTCGCCACGGCGTTCCTCGCCGTGGGCCGCGAGGGCCTGGAGACGGCGCTGTTCGTGTGGGCCTCGGTGCGGGCATCGGGCGACGGCACGCCGGGGCCGCTGATCGGCGTGCTCCTCGGCCTTGCCACCGCGATCGCGCTTGGCTGGCTGTTCTACAAGGGCACGGTCCGCATCAACCTGGCGAAGTTCTTCACCTGGACCGGCGCCATGCTGGTGGTCGTGGCGGCGGGCGTCCTCGCGTACGGCGTGCACGACCTGCAGGAGGCGGAGTTCCTCGGCGGCCTGCGGGACAAGGCGTTCGACATCAGCGCGACGATCCCTCCGGACAGCTGGTACGGCACGCTCCTGAAGGGCATCTTCAACTTCCAGCCCGACCCGACGGTCGCCCAGGTCACGGTGTGGCTGCTGTACCTGATCCCGACGCTCGCGTTCTTCTTCGCCCCGGTAGGGTTCGGGCCCGGGAAGGGGAAGGTGAACGCAACGCATGAGCAGGCTTCCAAGGCAGCGCACCCCGATGTCGCGCACTCCGATGCGGGGTCGGGCACGGCGGCCGGTCCGGTACGCGATGGTGGCGTCGTCGGTGACCGTACTGACCGTGACGGCGAGCGGCTGCGTGACGGTGCACGGGGAGCGGGAAGTCGTCCCGTCGGCGACGAAGGCTGAGGCCGAGCGGGCGCTGGAGGACTTCCTCACCGCGTACAACAAGGCGGAGAAGGCGTACGACCCCGCCCTGGACGCGGCCCGTGTCACGGGCCCGCTGAGCGCCATCAACCAGGCGGGCCTGAAGTCGCGGGGCGCGCAGAACCCGGGCGGCAACCCCAAGCATGTGCCGCTGGAGCTGACGGACGCGAAGTTCGCGATCCCCAAGAAGGCCGGCTGGCCGCGGTGGTTCGTCGCGGACACGAAGTCCAACCGGCGGGGCGATCTGCGCTGGGTGCTCGTCTTCACCAAGGGCGGCAAGGACCAGCTGTGGGAGGCGTCCTATCTGAACCTGGTGGCGCCCGGGAAGGTCCCTGAGCTGAAGAAGGACAAGGACGGCTGGGCCGAGCCGGTCGAGGCGGGTGCTCCGGGTCTCGCGGTGGCGCCGAGGAATCTCGGCGAGGAGTACGTGACGTATCTGAAGTCGGGTGGCGACACGTTCGCGCCGGGCGATCACACGTCGACGTGGAAGGCGTTCCGCGACAAGAACACCAAGCGCCGGGGCATCGCCGTCCAGTACATCGACGAGCCGCAGAACGCCGGCACGTTCGCGCCGGTGGGCCTGCGGACCAAGGACGGCGGGGCGATGGTCTTCTTCGCGACGCACCACTACGAGAAGCAGACCGCCGCGAAGGGCGTCGACCTCACCGTCGACGCCGATGTGAAGCCCCTGATGAAGGGCGAGGTCAAGCAGTCGGTGACGCTGGAGCGCGTCTCCAACCAGCTCGTCGTCGACCCGGCGGGTTCGGAGCCGGTGGCCTTCCTGAGCCGCATCCAGGGCCTGACCGGCGCCAAGGGCGAGTAGCGGGCGGGCGTCTGCCTGTTGCGGGCGTCTGCCCGTTGGGGGTGTCAGCCCCTCAACGGCCAGGCGGCCACGTCGTGTTGGGGCTCGCCCGCGACCCGGGCGCATGCGTCCGTGAGGGCCTCGAGCAGCGTCAGCGGATCCGGCAGCGCGTGCTCGGGGCCCCGGATCCAGCGGACCGCGAGATCACCCGGCAGCCGCGCGGGCGGCACCAGGACGTACGACCCGCGGCAGTGCCACCGGAAGCCCGGGTGTTCGTTCGTCGTCTCGGGGTGGCAGTCCAGCTCGCAGGGCCACCACTCGTCCTCGTCCTCGGGGGTGCCGCGGGTGAGCGTGAAGAAGAGCATCCGCCCCTCGTCCATGACGCCGTCGGACTCGGCGACCGGCCCCACGTCGATGCCCTCGGCGAGCAGCCGCTCCAGGGCCGCGCGTCCGGCGGCCAGCGGGACGTCGAGGACGTCGTGCACCATCCCCGTGGCGGTGATGAAGTTGGCCTGCGGCTGGTGCCTTGCCCAGCGCTCGATCTGCGCACGATCGGTGGTGGCCTGCGTCTGCCAGGCGAAGGAGAGCGGATGCCGCGCGGGCGTGGGACACCCGATGCGGTCGCAGGAACATCGGTACGCGGAAGGGTGCGCGGCCGGCGAGAGCGGCAGCCCTGCCCCCGCGGCGGCGACGAGCAGCGCTTCGCGCTCCGCCGCGTCGCCCGTCGCGTCCGCGTCCTGCGGACGGGGGCGGCGGCGAAGCCACTGGGAAATCCTGCTCTGCCCGCCGGAACGGCGGCCGAACTCCGCGCCCATCTATCCCCTCACCTCACACTTGTGCCGAGAAGCCTCTCCCATGGTCGCACCATCCTGCGCCTCGGGGGGCCAGAGCCCACATCCGGGGTAGCAGGGGTGATGCAAGGCGCAGGGTGACATAGCGCGTCATTGCGTATGAAGACGGGATATACCGACCTACCGTGTTCGCCATGGTCACCAGGACTGTGCTCACGGGACTCACGGGGCTCACGAGCCTCACCACGCTGGCCCTCACGGCACCCACCGGCCCGCTGGCCCCGCTGGAATGGGGCGGCGGCCCGCTGACGGTGAAGGCACTCCCCCGCGTCGCCTACACCGCACACCGGGGCGGCGCCCTGGAGGTTCCGGAGAACAGCATGTCGGGCCTGATGGCGGCCTACGAGCGTGGCACGGCCGAGGTCATCGACGTCGATACGCGGATGCTGCGCGACGGCACGCTGGTCGCCATGCACGACGCGACCCTGGACCGTACGACGACGTCCACCGGGCCGGTGCGGGCGCTCACCCTGCGGGAGTCGCGGGACGTCCGGCTGCGGCCGGGCCGGGCGCTGCCCGGCAGCTGGCGTGCCGAGCGGCCGCCGACGGTCGCGGAGATCCTGGACCGGTTCGGCGGGCGGGTCGTGCTGATGCTGGAGGCGAAGGACCCGCACAGTCTGCGCGCGCTCGGCGCGCTGATCCGGGCGCGCGGCCTGACCCGCTCGGTGTTCGTGAACTCCAACGAGCCGGCCGTGGCGCTGCGCGCGCACCGCATGGGCCTGCTCGCGCAGCTGTGGCGCACCAGGCAGCAGATGCTCGGCGACCGGCCCGAGCGCTGGGCGGACTTCGTGGACGTGCTGGACGTGGACCACAAGGCGCGCGACCGCGACCTGGTCCGCGCGGTCAACTCCGGTGTCCCGCGGGTGTGGGCGCACACGGTGACCACCCCGAAGCAGCGCGACCGGGCGCTGCGGCTCGGCTGCGACGGCGTGATCACGGACGCGCCGGGGCGGCTCGCGCGGACGCCGGTGAAGGGCGTGAAGGGCGTGAGCGCCGCCGGACTGCAGTCGTGGTGGCCGGTCAACTGACCGCGGCGGGCGATCAGCGCGGCGCGATGCCGTAGAGGGCGTACTCGACGAGCTTGTCGCCGTACTCGTGGGTGAGCGGTCCGGTGCGCTGCAGCCAGCGCTGGGCGAGCGGGCCGCTCCACAGCTCCAGGGCGATGCGCGGGTCCACATGGGGGGCGACCTGGCCGGCTTCCTTGGCGATCTCCAGGCGCTTCACGAAGAGCTGGAGCGAGGGTTCGAGGAGCTTCTCCACGTACTCGGCGCTGAGCTCCGGGTTGATCATGCCTTCGGCGGCGAGCGCGCGCCAAGGGGCGTCGTACTTGGGGTTCTTGAACTCGTCGATGGTGGACCGCACGACGTTCTTGAGGTCGGTCTCCAGGTCTCCGGTGTCCGGGATCTCGTACTGGGTCGTCTCGTGGCCCGCCGCGTCGCTCGCCTCCTGGGTGGCCTGTGCGCCGAGGTCGAGGAAGGCGTCGAGCAGGACGGCGCCCTTGGACGGCCACCAGCGGTAGATCGTCTGCTTGCCGACGCCCGCGCGGGCGGCGATCGCCTCGATGGTGAGCTTGCCGTAGCCGACCTCGGTGACGAGGTCCATGGCGGCGTCATAGATGGCGCGGCGCGAGCGCTCGCTGCGGCGCGTGGAGTCAGGGGCGGATTTCGTGGCCATGTCTCCGAATGTAGCAGCGAACGAGGCGAGACGTACCGTCTCGAATGCCCTTGACAAGACGCACCGTCTCGTTCAAAGTATTCAAGGAGGCGAGACGATGCGTCTCGCCAAGGGAACTCTCGATCCGGAGGTACGCACATGTCACGAGGTGGAGCAGGAAACATGCTGGGCGTCGGCGGTACGCGCTCGAAGCTGTCCCGCAAGGCACTGCGGGGCTCGGGCCGCGACGGCCAGATCGGCGGCGGACTCAGCCCGCAGGCGCAGAAGCGTGAACTCCTTCGCAAGCTCCAGGAAGGCCGCTCGGCGCACGACGGGTCATGAGACCGGGACGTGGATGGCGTGTTAACCATCCCCCGCCCCGGGTGACCACTTGTCGAACCACCCGTTCAGATCACTGCGCGAGGGCTCCGCACACCGCACCATGGTCAGCACCTGCCCCACAGAAGGCAGCACCAACTGACCACCGCGGTACGTGAGGAGCCCTCGTTGAGTCGTTTTCCTCGTCGCGCCACACCCCGGCGCTATCTGATGTGCTCACCGGCACACTTCAAGGTCACGTACTCCATCAATCCGTGGATGGACCCCTCCAAACCCGTCGACGTGCCACTGGCCGTCGCGCAGTGGGAAGACCTGCGCGACCGCTACCGCTCGCTCGGCCACACCGTCGAAGAGCTCACCCCGCGTCCCGGCCTGCCGGACATGGTCTTCGCCGCGAACGGCGCGACCGTCGTCGAGGGACGCGTGCTCGGCGCCCGCTTCGCCCACCCGGAGCGCGGACCCGAGGCCGAGGCCCACCTGGAGTGGTTCCGGGAGCACGGCTTCACGGACCTCCACGAACCGGTGCACATCAACGAGGGCGAGGGCGACTTCGCCGTCACGTCCTCCTGGGTCCTTGCGGGCCGCGGTTTCCGGGCCAGCCCGCTGTCGCACGGGGAGGCCCAGGAGTTCTTCGGCCGCCCGGTGCTCGGACTCGACCTCGTCGACCCCCGCTACTACCACCTGGACACCGCGCTCGCCGTCCTGGACGACGCGGCGAACGACGTCATGTACTACCCGCCGGCGTTCTCACCGGGCAGCCAGGCGGTGCTGCGGCGGCTCTTCCCGCACGCGCTGATCGCGGAGGAACCGGACGCGGTGGCCCTGGGGCTCAACGCGGTGTCGGACGGCCTGCACGTCCTGCTCCCGCAGGCCGCGGTCGGCCTCTTCGAGCCGCTGCGGGCCCGCGGCTACGAACCGATCGGCATGGATCTGACCGAGCTGCTCAAGGGCGGCGGCAGCGTGAAGTGCTGCACGCAGGAGCTGCGCGGGTGACTCCCGGCTAGCTCTCCTGGTGGGGCGGCCACGGGTCGCCCCACTCCGCGTCGCGGGCCGCCTTGTACAGCGGGCCGTGCCGCTTGGTCACCGTCTCGCGGCCCAGCGTCTCGTCCGCCGCGCACAGGTCGAGCAGGACCTGGCCCTTGCGGATCTGCGGCTTGCGCACGACGCGGTTGGCCGCGGGCTCCGCGTCGAAGCGGACGGCCGCCACATAGCTGAACTTCTCGTCCTCGTACGCCAATGAGCCGCCCTTGACCTGCCGGTGCAGGGAGGAGCGGCTGACGCGCGCCGAGAAGTGGCACCAGTCCGCGCCGGGCACGATCGGGCAGGCGGCGCTGTGCGGGCAGGGCGCGGCGATCCGGAAGCCCGCGGCGATCAGCCGGTCGCGGGCCTCGATGACGCGTGCGTAACCGTCGGGGGTGCCGGGCTCGATGATGACGACGGCCTGCTGTGCCGCTGCCGCCGCCGCGTCCACGAGGGCCCGCCGGTCGGCCTCGGTCAGCTCATTCAGTACGTACGACACCGTGACGAGATCAGTGCTCTCGATGCTGAGCGCCGCTCCGATACGAGAGCGCTGCCACTGCACCGCCTTCAACTCCGGGACCCCGGCCGCCAGTTCACGCCCCAGGGCAAGGGCGGGCTCGGCCCAGTCAAGGACCGTCACCGGCCGCTCACCGCCCCACGTCGCGTTCGCCGCCCAGACCGCCGCGCCGGTGCCACCACCGACATCCACATGACTGCCGGGCACCCACCCTTCGGGCGCCGCGTCCGCGAGAGCACCGAGCACGGAACGCACCGCCTCGAAGGTCGCGGGCATCCGGTACGCGGCATACGCGGCGACATCCGCGCGGTCACGCAGAATCGGGGCGTCGGTAGGGGTACGCCCCCGATAACTGGCGATCAGCCGCTCAACGGCCTGCGCGGCCTGCTTCGGCGGCAGCCCGTCAAGCAGCCCGGCGAGGGCGGCACGCAGGGCTTCGGCGGGGGAGGCCTGGGAGATCGGGGGGTTCACCCGGTGATTCTACGGCCCGCGAGGGAGCGCCCCGAAGGGGCGGGGGGGGGGGCCCGGGGCCGGGGGGGCCCCCCCCTTTTTTGAATGGGCCGGCGTCGCCCGCGCCCCGAAGGGGCGCGGGGCTGTGACATATGCGGCTCCGCCGCGCGGGCGCGACAAGCCTTCACCGGGCCCCGAAGGGGCGCGGGGAACTGCGCGACAAGCCCCCACCGGGCCCGCAGATGGTCCACCGCACGCCCGGGGCGGAGAACTCGACGCCCGAGGGCGGGACGCGCCCCTTTAGGGGCTGCGCGTCAAGCCCCCACCGGGCCCGCAGGCGAATCACCGCACCCCGCAGCGGAGCGTCACCGCGCCGCCCGCGCGAGGCGGGTGGCCGCCCGGGCCCGCGGCCCGCTGTCGGCAGACCGGCGGCGCGGATGCACGGTATTCGCGAGCAGGATCAGGAAGGTGTCCGTCGCGGGGTCCATGACCAGGGACGTCCCCGTAAACCCCGTGTGCCCCGCCGCCCCGCGCCCCGCGAGAGACCCCATGAACCACTCCTGGTCGAGGCCGAAGCCGAGCCCCGGCGCCGCCAGCATCAGCTCCACGAAGTCCGGGCCGAGGATGCGCGCGGTGCCGTAGGAGCCGCCGCACAGCAGCGCGCGGCAGAACACCGCGAGGTCGCGCACCGTGGAGAAGAGCCCGGCGTGGCCCGCGACGCCGCCCAGCGCCCAGGCGTTCTCGTCGTGCACATCGCCCCGCAGCATCCCCCGGTCGGCCTTGGCCCAGGGGGTGCGCTGGTCCTCGGTGGCGGCCGCGTCCGGGCGCGGCCCGAAGCCGGTGGCCGCCATGCCGAGCGGCCGGGTGATGCCCTCGCGTACGAGGACGTCGAGCGGGCGGCGGGTGATGCGCTCAAGGACGTGCTGGAGGAGCAGCATGTTCAGGTCGGAGTAGACGTGCGTGCCCGGCTCGGCGGAGGGGGCCTCGGAGCGCAGGGCGTCGAGCCGCGCCCGGTCGTCCGGGCAGGCGTACAGCGGGAGTTCGGGGCGCAGGCCCGAGGTGTGGGTGAGCAGCTGGCGCACGCTGATCCGGTGCTCGGCGGCCGCCGTGAACTCGGGGAGGTACGCCGACACCAGCGCGTCGATGCCGAGCGTGCCGCGCTCCAGCTGCTGCATGGCGGCGACGGTGGTGAACAGCTTGGTCAGCGAGGCCAGGTCGAAGGGCGTGTCGGTGCGGGCCGGCACCCGCTGCTCGGGCGGCAGTTCGACACCCGCGTCGGCCACCGGGTCGTAAGCGCTGTAGCGCACCGCGTATCCCGCGGCCTCCTCGACGGCGATCACCGGGCCGCGTCCCGCGAGCACCACGGCGCCCGCGCACCAGGGCCGCTCGCCGCGCGTCAGGGCGCGCACCTCTCGTACGAGACGGGTCATCTCATCCGTGTCGAGTCCCGCGCGGTCCGGTGTTCCGGGGCGCAGGAGACGGGGCGCGGTCAGTGGTCCGCCTCCCCCCGCGTAGTCCGCTGCCAGGGTCGGCACAGTCCCACGAAGCAGCCGATCGCCGCCAGGGCGCAGACGAGCTGCACCAGGGCCATCGGGACGGCCGTGGCCTCGCCGGCGATGCCCACCAGCGGTGAGGCGATCGCGCCGATGAGGAAGGAGGACGTGCCGAGCAGCGCGGAGGCCGAGCCCGCGGCGTGCGGGGTGCGCATCAGGGCGAGCGCGTTGGTGTTGGGCATCGCGAGGCCCATCGCCGACATCAGGACGAAGAGCCCGGCGGCGACGGGGAACAGGCTGACGTCGCCGAAGACGCCCGAGGTCATCAGGAGGAGCGCGGCCGCCGCGAGGGTGATGACGGTGAGGCCGAAGGTGAGCGCCTTGTCGAGGCTGACCCGGCCGACGAGGATCTTGCCGTTGATCTGGCCGACGACGATCAGGCCGACGGAGTTGACGCCGAAGAGCAGGCTGAAGGTCTGCGGGGACGCGCCGTAGATCTCCTGGATGACGAACGGCGACGCGGAGACGTAGGCGAAGAGCGCGGCGAAGGCGAAGCCGCCCGCGATCATGTAGCCGGTGAAGACGCGGTCGGCGAGCAGTCCTCGCATGGTGCGCAGGGCTTCGGCGGTCCCGCCGCTGTGCCGCTTCTCCGGGGCGAGCGTCTCGGGGAGCCGCCGCCAGACGAGGACCGTCAGGGCGACGCCGACGACGGTGAGGACGGCGAAGACGCCGCGCCAGTCGGTGAAGCGCAGGACCTGGCCGCCGATGAGGGGCGCGACGACCGGGGCGACCCCGGAGATCAGCATGAGGGTGGAGAAGAACCGGGCCATCTCCACGCCGTCGTAGAGATCACGCACGATGGCGCGGGCGATGACGATGCCCGCGGCGCCCGCGAGGCCCTGCAACAGCCGGAATCCGATGAGGAGTTCGGCGGTGGGCGCGAAGGCGCAGATCGCGGTGGCGAAGACATAGACGAACAGGCCGATGAGCAGGGGTCTGCGCCGCCCCCACTTGTCGCTCATCGGCCCGACGGCCAGCTGCCCGAGCGCCATGCCGGCGAGGCAGCCGGTGAGCGTGAGCTGGGCGGTCGCGGCGGACGTGTGCAGCGAGCGGGTGACCTCCGGGAGGGCCGGGAGGTACATGTCCATGGAGAGCGGCGGCACCGCGGTGAGCCCGCCGAGGGCGAGGGTGACGAGGAGGCCGGTGCGGCGCCGTGCGGCGAGGCCGGGTGCGTGGGGCTCCGGGCCGGGTGTGTCGGCGACGAGGGACGAGCCGCTCGGCTCTCCGGCCGGCCGCGCGGGTCGGGCGGATCGGGCGGATCGGGCGGAGCCCTGAGCCGGGACGTGCCGCCGTCGCCCGGCGGGACCACCCGTTCCGGGACGGTCCGGTCCGGGACTGTCCGGTCCGGCGACGGCTCCCGCTGCGGCCTGCTCGCCGGAGGCGCTCGGCTCTGCCGTTCCGGACTGCCGTCTGCGCGGACCCTCGGCCCCTCCCGTCGTGCGGCTGCCGTGTTCCGGCATGCGGATTCCCTCCCGATTAGGCGTGCGATTACCTATGCTCTCAGCTCAGCTGTGCTGGTTGAGACCATTTCCGCGGTACCGCGCGGTACGGACAGGGGCGGCCCCAATGGTGGAAGACAACCGTGAGCCCGTGCGCTGGGGCATCCTCGCGACGGGCGGGATCGCCGCGTCGTTCACGGCGCATCTGCTCGACATGCCGGACGCGGAGGTCGTGGCGGTGGCCTCACGCACCGACGCGTCGGCGAAGGCGTTCGCCGAGCGGTTCGGGATACCCCGCGCGTACGGCGAGTGGGGCGCGCTCGCCGAGGACACGGACGTCGATGTCGTGTACGTCGCGACACCGCACTCGGCGCATCGGGCGGCGGCCGGGCTCTGTCTGGAGGCCGGTCGTGCGGTGCTCTGCGAGAAGGCGTTCGCGCTGAACGCGCGGGAGGCGCGGGAGCTGGTCACGCTGGCCAGGCGGCGCGGCCTGTTCCTGATGGAGGCCATGTGGATGTACTGCCATCCGCTGGTCAGGCGGCTGAAGACGCTCGTCGACGACGGTGCGATCGGTGAAGTGCGCACCGTGCAGGCCGACTTCGGGCTCGCGGGGCCCTTCCCGCCCGCGCACCGCCTTCGGGATCCGGCGCAGGGCGGTGGCGCGCTGCTCGATCTCGGGGTGTACCCGGTGTCGTTCGCGCAGCTGCTGCTCGGGGAGCCGTCGGGGGTGAGTGCGAGAGCAGCGCTCTCGGATGAGGGCGTTGATCTCCAGACGGGAATGCTGCTCTCGTGGGAGAGCGGTGCTCACGCCGTGTTGCACTGCTCCATCAACGCGGGCACCCCCGTCACCGCCTCCGTCACCGGCTCGCGGGGCCGCATCGACATCCCGTACGGCTTCTTCTTCCCGGACCGCTTCGTGCTGCACCGCGACGGCCGCGACCCCGAGGAGTTCACGGCCACGCCCGATGACGGCCCCCGCGACAGCCTCCGGCACGAGGCCGCCGAGGTCATGCACCGCCTGCGCGCCGGCGACACCGAGTCCCCCCTCGTCCCCCTCGACGGCACCCTCGCGGTGATGCGGACCCTGGACGCGGTGCGGGAGCGGATCGGGGTGCGCTACCCGGGCGAGTAGCGCACCCGTATCCGAGCCCCGAAGGGGCGCGGGGAACTGCGCGACCAGCCACGACGAACCCGCAGCCGGACATCAGATTCCCAGCGGAGCCTTTAGACGGGCTTCAGCCCCGGATTCCCTGCCTCCGTCACGAAAGACGCTGCCGTCCGGATCGGCGCTCCCGGCGTCGTCACCGCGGACACGGTCTTGAAATCGGCGCGCGCGGATTCCTGCCCAAGACCGATGGTCACGTACCCGCGCCGCCCGTTGTAGAACTTCATGTGCGGGTTGGCCTTGGTGTAGGTCTCCCAGTTCGCGGGCTTCTCGGCGCCGTCCTTGCCGCTCGCGACGGACGTCGCGACGATCTCCGTACCGACGTTCCTGGACGACTGGTCGTCGAAGTCCTCCTTGATGTCGAAGGCGTACCCGACGTGTACGTCACCGGTGAGCACCATCAGGTTCTCGATGCCGGTGGACTTCGCACCGTCGAGGACCCGCTGCCGGGATGCGCGGTAGCCGTCCCAGGCGTCCATCGACAGCTTCGCATCGGCGTTGAGGTCGAGCCGCCGCTCGGAGAAGGTGACCTGCTGCGGCACGACGTTCCACAGGGCCTGCGAGCGGCGCCAGCCGTCGATCAGCCAGCGCTCCTGCGTGGCACCGGTGATGGTGCGCGCCGGGTCGTCCGTCTCCGGTCCGGGGACATGGGCCTTGTCGCCGTACGCCTGGTCGGAGCGGTACTGCCGGGTGTCCAGGATGTCGAACTGGGCGAGCCGCCCCCACTTGACGCGGCGGTAGAGCTGGAGGTCGGGGCCGCTCGGCTTCTGGGGGCTGCGCAGCGGCAGGTTCTCCCAGTACGCGCGGTAGGCGGCGGCGCGGCGGATGAGGAACTCGGCGGGCGGGTTGCCGTTCTCGTCGAGGTCGCCCGCGTAGTTGTTCTCGGTCTCGTGGTCGTCCCAGGTGACGACGAAGGGGTGCGCGGCGTGCGCGGCGCGCAGATCGGGGTCCGACTTGTAGAGGGCGTACCGCAGTCGGTAGTCCTCAAGGGTCTGCGTCTCGCGGTTGTAGAGCGCGGGCAGCGTGCGGTCGGTGTAGTTGCGGGCGCCGCCGACCGCGTTCACCGCGTACTCGTAGAGGTAGTCGCCCAGGTGGAAGACGACGTCGACGTCGTCCTGTGCCAGGTGTTTGTACGGGGTGTAGTAGCCGTCGTGGTACGCCTGGCAGGACACCGCGGCGAGCGTCAGGGCGCTCACCTTGCTGCCGGTGGCGGGCGCGGTGCGGGTGCGGCCGGTGTCGCTGATCCACCGGCCGGCCTTGAAGCGGAAGTAGTAGCCGCGCCCGGCATCGAGGTGGTCCACCTCGACGTGCACGGAGTGGTTGAACTCGGGGTGCGCGGTGACCGATCCGCGTCTGGCGATCCGGCGGAAGCGGGCGTCGTGGGCGAGCTCCCACTGCACGGTGACGCGCTCGTCCGGCAGGCCGCTGCCCGGTTCGTACGGGGACGGGGCGAGGCGGGTCCAGAGCAGGACGGAGCCGGGCAGCGGGTCACCCGATGCGACGCCGAGGGTGAACGGATCCTTGTTGATCTTTCGCGCGTCGAGCTCGGCGGCGCTCGCGGCGCCCGCCGTCGGCAGGTTGGTGGCGAAGGCGAGCGCGGCCGCCGCGCCGGTGACGGTGAGGAAGCGGCGGCGCCCCAAGTGGCGGGCGGCAGCTTGGAGTTCGGGTGCGTGGTGCCGGCCTGCGGGTGTCATCTGGCCCTCCCCTGACGATTGCTGTCAGGGGCATGCAAGTGGCGGGGGACGACGCCCGACTGTCGCGTACACAACAGCCACATGGCGGGCGGATGAGGTCCGCGTGGACACCCCTCCCGTACGCTGCGGGGCCATGAACGCAGAGCTAACTGGGGAAACGAAGACGGCCGTGGTGACCGGCGCGGGGTCCGGGATCGGCAGGTCCGTCGCGGTCGAACTGCTGCGCGCGGGATGGTCCGTGGCGCTGGCGGGGCGCCGCATCGAGACGCTGGAGGAGACGGCGGCGCTTACCCCTGAGGGCACGTCCTCGGGTACACCCCTGTGCGTACGTACCGACGTGTCGGAGCCGCAGGACGTGGCCGCGCTCTTCTCGTCCGTACGCGAGAACTTCGGCCGCCTCGATCTCCTCTTCAACAACGCCGGCACGTTCGGCCCCGGCGGCGTCCCGGTCGAGGAGCTGCCCTACGACGCCTGGCGGCACGTCGTCGACACGAACCTCAACGGTGCGTTCCTGTGCGCGCAGGCGGCGTTCCGGCAGATGAAGGAGCAGGACCCGCAGGGCGGCCGGATCATCAACAACGGGTCCATCTCGGCGCAGGTCCCGCGCCCGCACTCGATCGCGTACACGGCGACGAAGCACGCGCTGACCGGCCTGACGAAGTCCCTCTCCCTGGACGGCCGCCCCTACCGGATCGCCTGCGGCCAGATCGACATCGGCAACGCGGCGACCGACATGACCGAGCGGATGCGGTCCGGAATCCTGCAGGCCAACGGGGAGTTGATGCCCGAGCCCGTGATGGACGTGTCCGACGTGGCACGGACGGTGCGGCACATGGCGGAGCTGCCGCTGGAGGCGAATGTGCAGTTCGCGACGGTGCTCGCGACGAACATGCCGTTCATCGGGCGGGGTTAGCGCACCGCGCGCACCGTGCACACCGCGCGCCCAAGTGGCCGACCGTGACCCGCCGCTCACGGTCGGCCAACATCTGCACAAAGGGAATAGGACGCTCCACGTCAATTACGCGTATCGCGCCCAGTATGCTCAGCGAGCCCTCCACGAGAACTCCACATTCAGAGCACACTCGGAGCACATCTTGCGCATACGTTCCGCGGTCCCGGCCGTCCTCGCCGCCGCCGCGCTGTCGGCCTCGCTGCTCGCCGTGTCCCCGGCGAACGCGGCCGCGCGCCACCAGAGCGGGCTTCACCTCGGTTACATCCAGTACGACAGTCCGGGCCGGGACAGCCGTACCAACTCCTCGCTGAACGCGGAGTGGGTGAACATCCACAACAACTCCGGCTCGGCGATCCAGCTCAAGGGCTACAAGCTGAAGGACAACACCGGCTACACGTACACCTTCGGCAGCTACAAGATCGGCGCGGGCAAGACCGTCAAGGTCCGCACGGGCAAGGGCACCGACGCCTCGGGCGTCCGCTACTGGGGCCGCGGCTCGTACGTCTGGAACAACACCAGCGACAAGGCCCGCCTCATCAGGCCGAGCGGCTCGCTCAAGGACTCCTGCTCATGGACGACGGCCGACAGCGGCGCCAAGAACTGCCACTGAGGCACCACAGGCCACTGTGAAGGGGGAGGGGGCAGGGCAGCCGCTCCGTGCCGATCCGTGATGCCCGTCGGGGAGCGGCGGGCGGCACCGGGGCGCGGAACGGTTGCCCTGCCGATACGTCAGGCCCGGCAGCCTGCCTCCGGGCGAGGCTCAGGCCCGGCAGCCTGCCTCCGGGGCGAGGCTCAGGCCTGGCCCGTCTCGAAGCGGGACACCTTCCCGCCGTCGACATCGAACCGCCACTTCGTGCGCATCTCGCCCCACGTGTCATTGCGGTACGAGACGACCAGCGTGCGCCCGCCGTCCGACTCGTTCTCCACCTCCATATGGCCGTTGGAGGAGAAGATCTCGCGCTCGGTCCAGTCGGAGATGTCCCGGTCGGAACCGTCGTCGGACATGGTCGCGTCGGGCGTGAGGACGGCCTGGAAGGCGGCCCGGTCGTTGGCGTTCACCGCGGTGACGAAGGCCCGGACCGTGGGGTCGCCGAGCCGGTTTACCTGAATGCTCATGGCCCCACGGTCACACCGGCCGTGCCCGCGCGCCACCGGACGCGGCGGGGTCACTCGTACGGCCGACCGAGCCGGGTGTGCGGGGCGGCTCTGGCGGACGGTGGAGGAGGAGCCGTACCCGGCCCCCCTCCCCCACTCCAGGAGACGCCGCCATGACCAGTTCCTGCTTCGACCGCCGCGACCTGGGTCTGCTCCTGCTCCGTGTGGGTACGGGCGGCGTGCTCGCCGCGCATGGCGCCCAGAAGCTCTTCGGCTGGTTCGGCGGCCACGGCATCGAAGGCACCGGCGCGTTCATGGAGTCCATCGGCTACAAGCCGGGCAAGGCGAACGCCATGATCGCGGGCCTTTCCGAGGCGGGCGGCGGCGTGCTCCTCGCGCTCGGCCTGGCGACCCCGGCCGCCGGTTCCGCGGCGGCGGGCGCCATGGCGGGAGCGACCGCCGTGCACGCCCCCAACGGCTTCTTCAGCATGGGCGGCGGCTATGAGTACCCGGCGTTCCTGGGCCTGGTCTCCGCCACCCTCGCGATCACGGGCCCCGGCGCGTACTCGGTCGACGAAGCGCTCGGCCACTCCTTCAACCGGGCGTGGATGGTGCCGGCGGCTCTCGCGGGCACGGCGGTGGGGGTGCTCGTGTCGGTGGGCTCGCGGCAGCGGAACGTACGGGAGGAGCAGGCGGGCGGGGAGAACGAGGTGAACGAGGAAGGGCCGGTGGCGGACTGAACGCCCTTAGGGGCGCCTTTGGGAGGGCACCTTCAGGGAAGGGCACTTTTGGGAGGGCGCCCCGGACCGCGCGGCGCGACCCATGGCGTACACGGCGTACATGACGTACACCGCACCGAAAGTCGGTGTCCCCCGGCCCAGTTAACCGATTACCGTCCCCTCCCATGACCGACACCACCACGAACGTCCCGCCCCGCCTCACCCGTCTCACCTTCCACGGCCCGCTCTCCGAGGCGCGGGCCGCGCGCCTCGTCGAGCGCGTCTCACCGGGAGCCGGCTCCGTGCTCGACATCGGCTGCGGCTGGGGCGAGTTGCTGCTGCACGTCCTGGAGGCGGCCCCCGGAGCCACCGGCACCGGCGTGGACCTGAACGGGGACGACCTGGCCAGAGCCCGCGCCGACGCCGAGAAGCGCGGGCTCGCCGACCGGGTCACCTTCGCCGAGGAGTCGGCGCGGGACACCACCCGCGACCCCGCCGACGTGGTCCTGTGCCTCGGCGCGAGCCATGCGCTCAGCGCCGCCGAACCGCCCCACTACACCGCGGAGGCCCTGCGCGAGCTGCGCCGCCTGGTCCGCCCCGGCGGCCGCGTCGTGCTCGGCGAAGGCTTCTGGCAGCGCACGCCGACCTCCGAGGAACTCGCCGCGATGTGGCCGGACGCCCACGTCGGCGAACACCTGTACCTGGGCGACCTGGTGGACGCGGCGATCGCGGCCGGCTTCCGCCCCCTGTGGGTGGAGACCGCGAGCCCGGAGGAGTGGGAGGAGTTCGAGTCCGGCTACCGCTCGGACGTGGAGGAGTGGCTGGCCACGTTCCCCGACCACCCCCTTGCCGCCGAGACCCGCGAGAAGGTGGACCGCCAGCGCAACAGCTGGCTGCGGGGCTACCGCAGCGCCCTGGGCCTCGCCTACCTGACGCTGATGCCGGTGGCCTGAGCGGGGCTGCCCGCAAGGCGGACTCAGCCCGTGACTCGGCCCGTGACTCGGCCCGTGACTCAGCCAGCTCCGGTGCCTGCGTCGAACCACGTCTCCGCGAGCGATTCGAGCGTCGGCTCCGGCGGGGCGGGCAGCTCGCGCAGGTACCAGGGCAGATTGCTGTAGACGTGCAGCAGGGTGTGGGCGAGGAGTTCACGGGGGTCGAAGGTGCGGCCGTAGGCCCGCATGAAGCGGCCGAGCAGCCCCGGCTCCGCGCGCGTGACGAAGAGGCCGACGCCCACGAAGTCGTACGCCCGGTCCCCGATCATGGCGGGCTCGAAGTCGAAGAGCCCGCTGAGGCACGGGCGTTCGGGCCGGCCACCGGGACCGGCCTCGACCAGCAGATGCTGACGCATGAACTCGGTGTGCAGCAGGGCGGGCGGCGGATCGCCGGGCAGGGCAACGGAGTTCAGGAAGTCCGGGATCTGCTCGACCCAGCTCTCCGGCAGCCCGCGCTCCCGCTGCCGCCGCTCGGCCCCGGCCCGCTGCCTGCCGAGGAAGGCGCCCCAGTCGCCGGGTCCGAGTACGTCGGACTCGCCGGGCCCGAGCACGTCGGCGAGCGGCGCGGGGTCCAGGGCGTGCAGCGCGGCGAGCGCCGCGCCGGCTTCCTCGACGAGGTGTTCACGTCCCCCTCGCGGGATGCCCGGCCAGGCGGCGACGAGTTCCTCGCCGGGCAGCCGGGACATCAGGACGTACCGCCATCCGTTCTCGTACGCGCCTGCCGCGTGCACCCGTGGCGTACGGACCGGAAGGCGCCCGTCGAGATGGCTCAACACCCGCTCCTCGACGAGGCCGTCGGCCGCCGCCGCACCGGGAAAGAGCTTGAGCACGAGCTCGCCCCCGACCGCGTACACGGGCTGCGACCCCGCAGGGAACCGCACCAGCGGCGCCCCCGCGAGCCCGAGCCTGCGGCAGAGGTCCTCGACGCCGGGCCGCATGAGGGCTTCGTCGGGGACGACGGCGTCCCATTGCTCGTCGGTGTCCACGGTGGGCAGCATGATCGGGACGGTAAGGGCCGGGCGGTGGCACGGGCAACGCAATATGGAGTACCGACCGAAGTCTGAGGCCCATCGACTTTAGGCCGCAGCCACGGCGGCTCCGACGCCCCTAGCGTCGTGAACATGACCCGCAAAGAGGCAGCGCACGGAACGCCCGGCGAGAAGGCCATGAGCCACCCCGGCTCTCTCCCCCACCCCCTCCCTCTCGTCAAGGACCGGACGACGGTGCTGGGTTACCCGCGGGGCGACCTGCTCGTCGTACTGATCGGCATGCCCGTCCTCGGCCTGCTGCTCGGCGCGGCCCTGCCGCCGCTCGCCCGCCTGCTGGCCAAGGCGCCGGTGCTGCCCTGGCGGGACGGCATCACGTTCGTCGGCTCGCTGGACACGCCGTGGCAGAGGGGCATCGCGATGGCGGTGGGCCTGGCGGCAGGCCTGGTGGCGGGCCTCCTCATCGCCCTCACGGAAGTCACCGAAGCACTGAAACTGAAGCTGACCGACGACCGCCTGGAGACCGACCGGAACGACCTGACCCGCACGATCGCACGTGCCGAGGTCTCGGCGGTGTTCCTGGACGGCAAGGACCTGGTGATCCTCGACGGCACATCACGCCAGTTCGCACGCGGCCCCCGCACGGCATCGCCGTCGACCCTGGCCAAGGCCTTCCGCACGCACGGCTACCCCTGGCGGGAGTCCGACCCGCACGCACCCCTGTTCCACCGCTGGATCCCCGGGGTCCCCGCCCTCCCCGCGCAGGCCCACGCGCTGCTTGCGGCACGCAAGGCGGCACTGAAGCGCAAGTCGGCCGAGGACGCACGGGACATCGTCGAGAGCCTGCAGGACCTGGGCTACGTCGTACGCGACAACGAGAAGAACCAGTACTGGCGCCGACTGGCGGCGGCCGAAGGGGACGGCACGGCCCGGCCCTGATCCGCACCGCCCCTTTGCGCGCCTGTTCAGACTCAGAAGACGAACGGCCCGGGGGCCTGCGCCGATGTGGCATTGCAGGTCACGCTGATCCCGAGGACCACGACCTGCAGCGACTTGCCCTCAAGACTGTCGCCGATGGCGACGGTCCCATTGAGCGGCCCGGTGGAGACTTCGCCGCCGGCGGGTATGGCCGGGTTGGACTTACCGGTGAAGGTAGCCGTGTCCGACCCGTTCTTGGTGAGCGAGAGCGTCGACTCGACGGAGTTGGCCGCGATGTCGATGGGCGCGGTGATCGCGGACGTGGACACGCTGATGGTCGCGGCCGTGCCGTCCTGGGTGGCCTTGAGCGTCGCCGTGCCGGAGCCGTAGGAACCACAGTCGAACGAGATGGTCGCGGTGTCCGGCGTCACGGCGGCGGCGGCCGGAGCCATCACCATCGCACCGACGGCAACAAGCCCAACCCCTAACGCCGACCCGGCGCCGAGCCTGCCGACACTGAATCTGCCGTGCTGCCTGCGGAACATGCTGCTGCCATGCCTCATGGGGTCCTGCCTTCAAGTGGGGGGAATGCGGGGGGGGTGATGAGTACGAGATATGACACACCGTCAGCATCTCGACCGCTGCCCATTGAGGC
Organism: Streptomyces sp. NPDC059037; assembly: GCF_042740015.1. NCBI lineage: Bacteria > Bacillati > Actinomycetota > Actinomycetes > Kitasatosporales > Streptomycetaceae > Streptomyces > Streptomyces sp. NPDC059037. The sequence continues at coordinate 12,494 of NZ_JBHYIG010000023.1, read as the reverse complement.
ACGGGCATCTTGAGGAGGCAAGGCACGCCTTCATGATTCTTGACATGCTACGGCCAATTCCAGCCGCGGCAAGAACGGCCGACCCCCCTTCCTGACCGGGTCAGGAAGGGGAGCAGCAGACGAGCTGCTTCCTCGGCAGCCTCGCCTACTTCAGCTCGCCCCGCGCCTCCTCTTCGGCGAGCAGGTGCGGCATCGGCAGGCCGCTCTTCGTGTCCAGCTTCAACAGGTGGGCCCGCACGGTGACCTCACCTCGCTCGTAGCGGGAGCCGGTGTCGGTGCCCCTGCTGGTGTTGGTCCATGCGCGGACCTTGCCGTCGCAGACGGCGTGGGTGCCGCCGATACCGGTGGACTCGTTGCCCTGGACGAGGGTGCTGCCGACGAACACCGGGCCGGGAGTGTCGTCGGGCAGGCAGCGGTACGTACCGGAGAGCGTGACGATTCCGTCGGCGGCGATCGTGCCGGTGCCGTTGACGGTCAGGTCGTCGAACTGGCCCGCGTGGGCGGGCGTGGCGGCGGCGAGGCCCGCGATGAGCAGGGGAATCGCGGCGGCGCTGAGGGCGAGGCGGACACGCATGACTGGCCTTTCGGGAGGTGGGGGTACTGCTGCGGCCAGGCATATCGGAACGTACGGTTTGTCGCTCGCAACGTCACTCGTTCGGGGACGAGTTTTGGGCCTGGGGGACGGATCCGCGAGGCCTTCCGTCCGAATCCGCAGAGGGAGCCGACGGAGGCGGGCAATGGCCGCCAGGCATACGAAAGAGCCCCGCCTCGGGGCGACGAGGCAGGGCGTTTTCCCTGGTCAGGAAGGTAAAGGCAGACGAGTCGGGCTGTACGCCGGGTTCTGTCGCCCGGGCGCCTCGCGGCGGCCGGGGAGACGGCCATCCATCTAGGGCCCGCATTGCTGCGGGCCTCGTGCGGTCTACCCGCGGACTCGGGCGGGCAGCCCTCGAACGTCCGCGCAGAACCGCCCCTTTTTGCAAAGCGGCGTTTCCTTTTGACCTTGCTCCAGGTGGGGTTTACCTAGCCGCCTGAGTCACCTCAGGCGCTGGTGGTCTCTTACACCACCGTTTCACCCTTACCGGAGGCCGAAGCCTCCGGCGGTCTGTTTTCTGTGGCACTGTCCCGCGGGTCACCCCGGGTGGCCGTTAGCCACCACCTTGCCCTGTGGAGCCCGGACGTTCCTCGGGAAGAGCCCCTGGTGAGGGGAGCTTCACGCGGCCGTCCGCCCGGCTCGTCTGCCGTAGCGACCATGCTACCCGCCGCGTACCGGAGCTCCGCCCCGCGGACCCCGCCGTAGCCAGGAACGAGCCCGCCAGGATCAGTGCGAACGACGCGGCGATGCCCGCCGTGAGGGGTTCGGAGAGGAAGGCCACGCCCGCGGCGACCGCCACCGCCGGGTTCACGTAGGTGAAGACGACGGCCCGCGTCGGGCCCGCCTCGCGGATGAGTTCGAGGAAGACGACGAAGGCGAGGGCTGTGCAGATGATGCCCAGGCCCGCGAGGGAGGCCAGGGTCTGCGGGCTGGGGGTGGTGGCCGGCCAGGTGGCCATGGCGGGGACGGCGTAGACCAGCGCCGCCAGCGTCAGGCAGGGGGCGATCAGCTGGAGGGTGGGGACCGCCTTGAGGTGGCGGGCCACGATCAGCGGGGCGATGGCGTAGCCGAGAGCCGTGAGCAGGACCTCCGTCAGGGACCAGGCGTCACCGCCGGTGAGGTGGGGGACGGTGAGGACGGCGACTCCGCCGAGCCCGAGGCCGAGGCCCGTGAGGCGGCGGGCGCCGAGGCGTTCCGTGTCGCCGAAGAAGCGGGCAAGGACCGCGCCGATGATCGGGACCGCCGCGATCAGCAGGCCCGCCGTGGAGCTGGAGAGGCGGCGCTCGGCGTCGGTGAGGGTCCACCAGGGGCCAAGGATCTCGATGCAGGCGAAGGCCAGCATGGGCTTCCAGTGGGCGCGTACGACACGGGGCAGGCCCCCTTGTCGTAGCGCGAACGGCAGGAGCAGCGCGGCGCCGAGTGCGCAGCGGGCGAAGACCACCATCGACGGCGAGAGCTCTTCGACGGCCACTTTGATCATCAGGTACGGGATGCCCCAGAGGACACCCATCAGGGAGAAGAGGAACCAGCCGCGTGCAGTCATGCGGGTAGTTTCGGGTTGTTCAACGTGCGACGTCTTGAACGTTGTTGCGGCAGTGTGCGGGCTGGACGCTTCTGCGGTACGCCGCCGGGGTCACCCCCAGGATCCGGCGGAACCAGCGGGTCAGGTGCGCCTGGTCGGCGAAGCCAACGAGGGCTGCCGCATCGGCCGGCCGCAGGCCCGCGTCGAGCAGGGCGCGGGCCCGGGTCACGCGGTGCTGGGCGAGCCAGGCGTAGGGCGGCATCCCCGTCGACGTACGGAAGGCGCGCAGGAGTTGGTAGCGGGACAGGCCGAGGGGGGTGGCGAGTTCGGCCAGGGAGGGCGGGGCGAGGAGCTCGTCGGCGAGGCGGTCGCGCACGGCGCGGGCTATGTGGTCGGCGCCCGGGATGGTGTCGCACAGGGGCCGGGCGGTGCTGTGCCTGCGGGCGAGGGCGGCGAGCAGCCAGGGCAGCCGCGATTCGGCCTCCAGCGGGTCGGGGCGGTCGCTGAGCCGGGTGTGGGCGGCTCGGAAGGCGGCGGCGAGTTCGGGGTCGTCCACGACGGGGTCGCGGAAGTAGGGGAACAGGGACGTGGCTTCGGAGAGGGCGGTGCCTTCGGAGAGCAGCGTCCGGCCTGGGTACATCGCCCGGTACGCGTAGCCGCCGTGGTGGCCGGGCCCTCCGGTGTGCACCTCGCCCGGCGCCAGCACGACGATGGACCCCGGCCCCAGGTGCAGCCGCCCACCCCGGTAGTCGATGATCTCGGAGCCGCCGATGCAGACGCCGACGGTGAACTCCTCGTGGTAGTGCGGCGCATAGCGGTGCTGGTCGAAGCGGGCGGTGAGGAGGTCGAGGGTGCCACCGCCGGGACCGAGCGGGGCGCGGGTCCAGACGGCGTGCTCCCGGCTGCCGACAGCTCTGGCGTTCGGTGCCTCGCCGCCCATGTCTTACTCCCTCGCTCCGTCGCCCCGCTCAAGGGTGCAACGCCCCCGCGCCCCGCTTCCATGCCGGGCGCGGGAGGGAGAGTCAGACGAACTCCGAGGTCTCCAGCTCGAAGCCGAACGGTTCGGGGAGGGCGACCGCCTTGCCGAAGGGGAGCGTGCAGTGCTGCCGGTAGTCGTCGCCTTCGGCCTCGCTGAACAGCGTCACCGACGATTCGTCACGGTCGATGAGCAGGTAGAGCGGGATGCCGCCGCGGGCGTAACAGCGCCGCTTGGCTTCCCGGTCCGCCTGTGGCTTGGCCGAGGTGACCTCGACGACCAGGGCCACCCCCTCGCAGGGCATCCAGGGCTCTGCGCCCCTGAAGAGCCGCAGCTCCATGGGAGCGAAGGTACCGTCCGGGATCGCGTGGCTCTTCGGACAGCCCTCCCCGCTCTTGAGCTTCAAGCCCTTGTTCCCGGAGAACTGCATCTTGGTCCTGGAACGCCTGATCACCTGGTCCACGACCAGGCCGATGTAGTCCTCGTGGTCCCCATCCGGCGGCGGCGTCACGACAATCTCCCCCTCGATCAGTTCCGCCCGGAAACCCTCCGGGGTGTCCAGGGCCAGGAAGCCCTCCAGCAGGACCTCCGCCCGCGTGAGCGGCTCGTGTGCCATGGCAGTCATGTCACGCCCCTTCCTCGGTCGCTCGCCAGACTGGGACATCGCTTGATCCGCCGTCCATGAGATCAGGAGTTGTTCCTCCGATCGTGGCACAGGATCACGGGTCGTTGTCAGACATCGCCCGCCGTACGTGCCGTGTGCTTGACCTTGCCGCAGCGTCAACGTTTCTACTGGCCCCATGAGCGGAATGCGGATCGGCGAGCTCGCCGGCGTCGTGGGTGTCACCACGCGGGCCATCAGGCACTATCACCACCTCGGGCTGCTTCCCGAGCCCGAGCGACGGCCCAACGGGTACCGGGAGTACACCCTGCGGCATGCCGTCGTGCTCGCCCGGATCCGGCGGCTGACCGAGCTGGGGCTCGGGCTCGCCGAGGTGCGGGACGTGCTCGCGGACGACGCGGGGCGCGAGCTCGCCGAGGTGCTCGCCGAGCTGGACGAGGACCTCGCCCGGCAGGAGGCCGCGATCAGGGGGCGCAGGGAGCGGCTGCGCGAACTGCTCGCCGACACGAACGGCGGACGGCTGCCCGCCGACGGTCCCGTCTCTCCCGAACTGGCCGAATTCTTCGGCGAGATGGGCCTCGCAGCCGGCCATCGCGAGGGCCACCCCGGCTCCGCCATGGCCGCGAAGGACCGGGAGCTGCTCGCCCTGATCGAGACCGCCGCGCCCGCGCAGGACCGGGACCGGCTGCTCGCGGCGCTGCGTCCGGTGCTCGAAGGGCCCCAAGCGGTGGAGGCCGCGTACGACGTGTACGCCCGCCTGGAGGCTCTCGCTGACGTCGATCCCGGCGATCCGCGTGTGGACGAGACGGCGCGGGCACTCGCCGACTGTCTGCCGGACACGCTCGCCGAGGAGCTGGGGCGGGAGCAGCTTGCGGCGTTCGCAACGGAAGCAGAAGGAGGGGCGCGCGAGTCCGATGCCGTCAACTCCGCCTTCCTCAAAGCCTTCTTCGCCGACTTCGCCCCCGCGCAGGCGGCGGCCGTGCGCCGTGCCATGCGGCTGCTCGCCGAGCGGGGTGCGCGATGACGCGGCTCCTGCGGGGCCTGCTCTGGATCTCCGTGCCCCTTGAACTCGCCTTTGTCACCGTCCTGTTGGCGGGTGTGGCGCTGCCCGCCGCCGTGCTCGTCGGCGCCGAGGCCGTCGCGCTGACACTGCTCGTGGTCGCGGGCGCGGGGCTCGCGGTCCTGTACCGGCGGGGCGGGGCGGAGGCCGTCCGGGACGTCGCGCCCGAGCCCGTGCGACGGCTCGTCGGGCATGAACTGAAGGCCCTGGTCAGCCTCTTCCTGTGGGTGGCGCGGCGACGGCACGGGGTGCGGCGGGGCGAAACGGCGTTCGGGCACGCGCGCGATCAGGCGGCGATCATGTACGGCTTCATCTTCGTGTGTGCCGTGGAGACCGTCGCACTTGCCGTGCTGCTGCGGAATGTGCCCGTGCTCCACGAGGTCACGCTCTTCGTCGACGTCTACAGCGTCGTCCTGATGCTCGGCGTGCAGGCGGCGTCCGTGACCCGGCCGCACGTGCTGTCCGCCGACGCCTTCCGCGTACGCAAGGGCGCCCACTGCGACCTGCGGATACCGCTGGATCGGATCGCCGCCGTACACGGTGAGCGGCGCTACGCGCACGAGCCCGCCGACGGCGTGCTCGACCTGGCGGTCGCCTCCCAGACCTCCCTCACCCTGGAGCTGACGGAGCCCGTCACGGCCGTCGGGTTCCTCGGGAAGCGCCGCCCGGTGACGACGGTGCGGCTGCACGCCGACGATCCGGCGGGGCTGCTGGCCGCGCTCACAGCCCGCCTGCGGGAAGATCGAGCCGCTTAGTCGCCCTTGGGCCAGACCGGGCCCTGGTCGGTCCAGATGACGCCCTTGTTGCGGCACAGGCAGAAGGGGTGGCCGATCGGGTCGGTGTAGACCTGCCAGCCGTAGCCGTCGGGGCCGATGAAGTCCTGCCTCAGCGTCGCGCCGAGGTCGAGGACGCGGCGCTGCTCGGACTCGATCTCGTCCACTTCGAAGTCGAGGTGGAACTGCTTGGGGTGCTCGCTGTCGGGCCACTGCGGAGCGCGGTAGTCGTCCACCTGGATGAATGCCAGCTCGATCTCGCCGAACTGGATGCCGGCCCAGTGCTCGGAGCTGCCTTCCTTGACCGGACGGCCCGTCACCTCTGAGTAGAAGGCCGCCAGCTTCATCGTGTCCGGGCAGTCGATGATGAAATCGGTGAGTCGCAGCATCCCGCGATCTTGCCACACGCTCACACCCGACTTCGAGACAGTTCCTGGGGCTCAGCCCTCACGCGGGTGCGAACCGCACCTCCGCCACCCCGGGGTCCGCCTGCGTGAGGCGGACCCGCAGGCGTTCCCCCAGCGGCAGCTCCCCCGTGCCGCCCTCGATCGGGGCGACGATCGCGGGCTCCGTCAACTGGACGGTGCCGGCGGCCGGTTCGTCCTCCTTCACGTCCACCACCACCGCGTCGAAGATCTCGCCGACCCGCTCCTTGAGCAGCGCCGCCTCGACGATGTCCACGCAGGCGCGCTCCACGGTGTTGCCGCGCCGCGTGCCGTCCGCCATCTCCTTGGGCAGCTCGGGCAGCGCGGCGAGCACCCACTCCGGAACGCCGGCGCCCGCGCAGGCCGCGAGGCAGAGCTCGGCGGCGTATCGGTCGACGAGGCGGCGCAGCGGTGCCGTGCAGTGGGCGTAGGGGGCGGCGACGGCGGCGTGCGTGGTGAGTTCGGGGACCTGGCCGCCGCTGAACGCGGTGTAGCCCGCGCCTCTCAGCAGCGTCGTGCACTCCTGCAGGAACGCCGCGTGGTGGGACCGGGCCGGATCGAGCGAGCGCACCAGTTCGGCGTACGGGACGTGGTGCGGCCAGTCGATGCGCAGGGCCTTCGCGGTGCGACGGAGGCGGCCGACCGCGCCGTCGGGGGCGATGGGCAGGGTGCGCAGGATGCCCGTCCCCGACGCGATCATCAGGTCCGCCGCCGCCATCCCGGTGAGCAGGGAGATCTGGGCGTTCCAGCCGTCGGCGGGCAGCGGCGCCCGGTAGGCGAGTTCGTAGGTGCCGTCCCGCTCGACGATCTCCTGCTCGGGGACGTTGAGGGAGATGCCGCCGCGCTCGACCTCGAGGCGCTCGCGCAGCCGCCCGATGTCGGCGAGCAGCGCGAGCGGCTCCTCGGCGGTGCCGTCGTCGATCGCCCGCTGCGCCCCGTCGTAGTCGAGCTTGGCGCGGCTGCGTACGAGGGCGCGGCGGACGTCCGTCGAGAGGGTCCGCCCCTCGTCGTCGAGGTCGATCGTCCAGAGCGCGGCCGGGCAGTCCTGCCCAGGCAGCAGGCTGGCCGCGCCCTCGCTCAGCGCGGTGGGGTGCAGCGGCACCTTCTCGTCGGGGAAGTAGAGGGTGGTGACGCGCCGGTGGGCCTCGGCGTCGAGCGCCTGCCCCGGCGTGACGTACGCGGCGACGTCGGCGATGGCGTACCGCACCCGGTATCCGCCGCTCTCCCGCCGGGACAGGTGCATCGCCTGGTCGAGGTCGACGGAGGCCGGCGGGTCGATGGTGAAGAAGGGGATGTCGGTCGCGTCGTGGTCGGGGAGCCGTGGCGCGGCGGCGGCGCGCTCCGCCTCCGCGAGGACGTCGGCCGGGAACTCCTCCGGCACGTCCAGCTTCGTCCGCAGTTCACGCAGCACGCCCCGCAACGGAGCCTCGGCTGCGCCGGTCACGTGGAGATGGCGGCGGGGCATGGACCGAGCGTAGGCCGGGCGGGCCGCGGGCGCTCGTCCCGCCGGGCCGCTCGGAGCAGCCGCCCCGCCCGCCCCGCCCGCCCCGGCCTCAGTGGATCTCTCGTACCACCACGTCGAGCGCCCATGCCTTGCCCGGCTTCGCGGGGGCCTCGGCCTCCACGACGTGGCCCAGGTCCCGGAGCGCATCGACCAGTTCGGCCGGGTTCTTGGGCTGCGCGCCGGTCTCCAGGAGGGAGCGGACGATGCGGCCCTTCGTCGCCTTGTTGAAGTGCGAGACGACGGAGCGCTTCTCGGCCCCGGTCGCCGGGTCGATCTGCGCGTGCAGCACCCGGACCGTCGCCGTCCGCCCGGCGACCTCGCCCTTCGGCTTCCACGCCGTCGCGTACGCCGACGACCGCAGATCGAGTACGAGGCCGTCGCCCGCCGCATCGGGCAGCGCCGAGGCCATCGGCGTACGCCAGTGGGCGCCGAGCGCGCCGATGCCCGGCAGTTTTACGCCCATCGAGCAGCGGTAGGAGGGGATGCGGTCGGTAATGCCGACGGCGCCCCACAGGCCGGAGAAGACCAGCAGGGAGCGGGCCGCGCGGCGCTTGGCGGCCGCGTCGAGCGATGCGAGGCCCAGGGCGTCGTACAGCACGCCGGTGTAGATCTCCCCCGCGGGACGCGCGCCGGCCGTGCGGAGCTCGGTGTTCTTGGCGACCTCGGCGCGCAGGCCCTCGCTCAGGCCGAGTACGTCGCGGGCCTTCTCCTCGTCGGCGAGGCAGAGGTCGACCAGCTCGTCGAGGACGGCCTGCCGTGCGTCCGCGAGGGCCGGGAGGGAGAGCGACTCCGGCTTGAGGGGGGCGCCGCGGCCGGAGGGGGCCTTGCCTTCGGAGGGCGGCAGCAGCACGAGCACGGGGTCTCCTTCGGAGGGATGCGGGTGGGGGGTGCGGCCCCCGGGCCAGGGTAGTCGGCCCCGGGGGCGGCGGATCACCCCGCGGTGCAGGGGTGCACGCACGAGCATTTCCCGCCCACCCGCCCGATTGCCCTGCGGTGCAGGGGGTGATTGTCCTGCGGCGCAGGGGGGGCGATTGCCCTGCGGTGCACGGGGGGATTGCCCTGCGGTGCACGGGGGGGGTGATTGCCCTGCCATGTAAGGGCGCGAACAAGGCGTTGCAAGGTATGCAATGGGCTTTGCGCATGTTGAACGGTGCGGGGCAGGATGAGGGCATGAATTCCTCGGGCCCCGTCTCCGTCTCTGCCTCCGCCTCCGCCTCCGTGCTCGATCTCGCCCCCGTCGTCCCCGTGGTCGTCGTCGATGACGTCGCCGACGCCGTGCCGCTGGCGCGTGCGCTCGTCGCGGGTGGGCTGCCCGCCATCGAGGTGACGCTGCGGACGCCCGCCGCGCTCGACGCGATCCGGGCCGTCGCCGCCGAGGTCCCGGACGCCGTGGTCGGCGCCGGCACCGTCATCTCGGCCCAGGGCGTCGCGGACTCCGTGGCCGCCGGGGCCCGCTTCCTGGTCAGTCCGGGCTGGACGGACACGCTGCTCGGCGCGATGCGGGAGTCGGGGGTGCCGTTCCTGCCGGGTGTCTCGACGACCTCGGAGGTTCTCGCGCTGCTTGAGCGCGGGGTGCGGGAGATGAAGTTCTTCCCGGCGGAGGCCGCCGGCGGGACCGCCTACCTCAAGTCCCTCGGGGGCCCGCTTCCGCAGGCCCGCTTCTGCCCGACCGGCGGCGTCTCGCTCACCTCCGCGCCCTCCTACCTCGCCCTGCCCAACGTCGGCTGCGTGGGCGGCAGTTGGATGCTGCCCACCGACGCGGTGGCGGCGAAGGACTGGGCCCGGGTCGAGTCCCTGGCCCGCGAGGCGGCAGCCCTCCGCTGACACCACCGCGATACCGCGCCCCGTCAGGGGCGCGAGGAACTGCGCGACCAGCCACAACGGACCCGCGGACTAGTACCAGCCGTGCCCCGAAGGGGCGCGGGGAACTGCGCGACCAGCCCTCACCGGCGCGCGGACTAGTACCGCACATCCCGCTGAGCGCTCAGCGAAGGTGCGCCGTCTCGTTCAGCAAGCGCAGCGACGCGTTGCCGTCCGCGTAGTACGCCACCGCCGACAGCGAGGCCGCCGAGAGCTCCATGCGGAACAGCGCCTCCGGCGGGGCGCCCAGCGCCAGGCGGACCAGGGTCTTGATCGGCGTGACGTGCGTGACGAGCAGCACCGTCCGGCCCGCGTACTCGGCGGTCAGCCGGTCCCGCGCCGCCGAGACCCGGCGGGACACCGCCGCGAAGGACTCGCCGCCGGGCGGCGCCGCCTTCGCCGATGACAGCCAGGCGTTCAGTTCCTCCGGCTGACGCTCCCGCACCTCGCCGAACGTCAGGCCCTCCCAGGCCCCGAAGTCCGTCTCGCGCAGCCCGTCCTCGATGCGTACGTCGAGCCCGATGCGGGCGGCCACGGCCTGCGCGGTCTCCTGGCAGCGCTTCAGCGGCGAGGAGACGATCGCCTGGATCGTGCCACGGGCGGCGAGCGCCGCCGCAGCGCGCTCGGCCTGCTCGCGGCCGACGTCCGAGAGCGAAGGATCGGAGCCGCCGCTGCCCGAGAACCGCTTCTGCGGGGTCAGCGCGGTCTCGCCGTGCCGCAGCAGGACGAACGTCGCGGGGGCGCCGAGATCCGGACCCCAACCCGCCGACGGCGCCTGCGCGGCCACGTTGCCCGCGGCGCGGACATCCGCCGCACTACCGGAAGGCACTTCCGGAGCCCGTCGCTCCGCCAGCGCCGCCCGCGCCTTGGCCGCACCCGCGGCGGCGTCACCGGGCGGCCCCGAAGGCACCGGGACCGACGCCTTCGCGTCCAGCTCAGCGGTGGAAGCCGAAGCCGACCACTGCTGCCCCCGCCTGCCCGCGTCCATCGCCTCGTTGGCCAGCCGGTCCGCGTGCTTGTTCTTCTCGCGCGGGATCCACTCGTACGTCACCTGCGGCGCGGGAAAGACCCGCGCCGCCTCGGCGGCCAGCGGCTTCATGTCCGGGTGCTTGATCTTCCAGCGGCCCGACATCTGCTCGACGACCAGCTTCGAGTCCATCCGGACATGGATGGAAGCCGAGGGGTCGAGGGCGTGCGCTGCCTTCAGACCGGCCACAAGCCCCTTGTACTCGGCGACGTTGTTCGTCGCGACGCCGATGTACTCCGCGGCCTCCGCCAGGGTCTCCCCCGTCGCCGCGTCGATGACCACGGAGCCGTAGCCCGCGGGCCCCGGGTTGCCCCGCGACCCGCCGTCGGCCTCGACGATGAACTCCCGCACGGGCAAGGCTCCTAGAGTCCCGACTCGGACGTACGGACCAGGATGCGGCGGCAGTTCTCGCACCGCAGGACCGTGTCGGGGGACGCCGCCTTCACCTCGTTGACCTCGGTGATGTTCAGCTCCAGGCGGCAGCCCTCGCAGCGCCGCTGGTAGAGCTTGGCCGCGCCGACGCCGCCCTGCTGGACGCGCAGCTTGTCGTAGAGCTTGAGCAGGTCGGCCGGGACCGAACCCGCCACGACCTCGCGCTCCTTGGTGACCGTGGCGTCCTCGCCGTCGATCTCCTCGAAGGCCGCGTCACGGCGGGCCGTCGCGTCGTCGATCTTCGCCTGCACGGAGGAGACCCGCTTCCCCAGCTCGGAGACCCGCTCCTGGGCGGACTCACGGCGCTCCATGACCTCCAGGACCACGTCCTCCAGGTCGCCCTGGCGCTTGGCGAGCGAGGCGATCTCGCGCTGGAGGTTCTCCAGGTCCTTGGGCGAGGTGACCGCGCCCGAGTCCAGGCGCTGCTGGTCACGGGCCGCGCGCTGACGCACCTGGTCGACGTCCTGCTCCGCCTTGGTCTGCTCGCGGGCGCAGTCGCTCTCCTCGGTCGTCGAGGCGACGTGCAGGTCGCGCAGCTGCGCGAGGTCCTTGTTCAGCGACTCGATCTCGGCGTGCTCGGGCAGCGACTTCTTCTTGTGCGCGAGCTGCTGCAGGCGTACGTCCAGGGCCTGGACGTCGAGCAGTCGGATCTGGTCGGCGGGCGCGGCGTTCAGTTGGGGGCTCCAGATGAGTCGGTAAGCGGTGCGGCCGCGTGGGCGGTCCAGGGGTCGGTGACCGTCTTCGAGACGTGGACGCGCAGTCCCCATCCGTTCCGGTCGGAAATCTCGTCGAGCTGGGCTGCGGCCAGCTCGCACCAGGGCCACTCGGTGGCCCAGTGGGCTGCGTCGAGCAGCGCGAGAGGCGTGCGTTCGCGGGCCTCGGACGCCGGGTGGTGGCGCAGGTCCGCGGTGAGGAAGGCGTCGACGCCGGCGGCCCGTACGTCGTCGAAGAGGCTGTCGCCGGAGCCGCCGCTGACCGCGACGGTGCGGATCAGCTGCTCCGGATCGCCCGCGACCCGGATGCCCTGCGCGGTGGCGGGCAGCCGCTTCGCCGCGCGCTCGGCGAGCTCGCTCAGCGTCAGCGGGTGTTCGAGCTCGCAGATCCTGCCGAGCCCGCGGCGGCCGTGCGCGTCGGCCGGGTCCGGCACCAGGGGCCGTACGACGCGCAGGTCGAGCGCGCCCGCGAGGGCGTCGGAGACGCCGGGATCGGCCTGGTCGGCGTTGGTGTGCGCGACGTGCAGCGCGACGTCGTGCTTGATCAGGTCGTGCACGACGCGGCCCTTGAAGGTGCCGGCCGAGACCGTCGTCGTACCGCGCAGATAGAGCGGATGGTGGGTGACCAGGAGCTGGGCGCCCAGTCTCACCGCCTCGTCGGCGATCTCCTTGACGGGGTCGACGGCGAAGAGGACCCGGGAGACCTCCGCGTCGGGATCGCCGCAGACGGTGCCGACCGCGTCCCACTGCTCGGCCCGCTCGGGGGGCCACAGGGCGTCGAGGGCGGCGATGACTTCAGACAGACGGGGCACGGTGAAAGGCTACCTTCCCGCTGCGCTCGGCATGTCGTGCGTTACGCGCCGCTACCGGGCTGCTACCGAGGGCCCCGTAAGGGGCGCGGGAGCTGCGCGAGCAACCAAAGAAGAGCCGCAGACGCGTCTGCACAGCGCTGAGCCGACGCCGCTGGGGCCGGTAGAGGGGGGATGGC
>NZ_JBHYIG010000022.1:16293-56671 GCF_042740015.1 Streptomyces sp. NPDC059037 | reverse complement strand
GGCGCGCGCCCCTATTTGGTGTTCTAAATACTGCTAGAATCACTACGGGGGGTATCGCCCGCCCGGGCGCGGCCGGGCGTTTCGGGGCGCCCGACGGCGGACCCACAGCAGACATAGCCACTGCACAGTGCACTGCACGAAGGGGAAGCCATGACAGCGACGACCGACGGAAGCACCGGAGCGGTGACGCCCCGCGCAGCCTCGGCCAGCAGGACCATCGGCACGACCGCCGCGACGGCAGGGGCGCTCGACGCCGCCACGCGCGCCATACAACGCTCCACCGAGTTCCTGCTCGCCCAGCAGGACACCCAGGGCTGGTGGAAGGGCGACCTCGACACGAACGTGACGATGGATGCCGAGGACCTGCTGCTCCGGCAGTTCCTGGGGATCCGGGACGAGCGGACCACCCGCGCGGCCGCGCTCTTCATCCGCGGCGAGCAGCGCGACGACGGGACCTGGGCCACCTTCCACGGCGGACCCGCCGAACTCTCCACCACCGTCGAGGCGTACGTCGCGCTGCGGCTCGCCGGGGACGCCCCGGACGACCCGCACATGGCGAAGGCCTCCGCGTGGATCCGGGACCAGGGCGGCATCGCCGCCAGCCGGGTCTTCACCCGCATCTGGCTCGCCCTGTTCGGCTGGTGGAAGTGGGACGACCTGCCCGAACTCCCGCCGGAGCTCATCTACTTCCCCAAGTGGTTCCCGCTCAACATCTATGACTTCGGGTGCTGGGCCCGGCAGACGATCGTGCCGCTCACGATCGTCTCCGCCAAGCGGCCCGTGCGGCCCGCGCCCTTCCCGCTGGACGAGCTGCACAGCGACGCGCGCCGGCCGAACCCGGGCAAGCCCCTTGCCCCCGTGGCGAGTTGGGACGGCGTCTTCCAGCGCCTGGACAAGGCGCTGCACCTTTACCACAAGGTCGCCCCGCGCAAGGTGCGCAAGGCCGCGATGAACACGGCCGCTCGCTGGATCATCGAGCGGCAGGAGAACGACGGCTGCTGGGGCGGCATCCAGCCGCCCGCGGTCTACTCGGTCATCGCGCTGCACCTGCTCGGCTACGACCTGGAGCACCCGGTCCTGAAGGCCGGGCTCGCCTCGCTCGACCGGTTCGCCGTCTGGCGCGAGGACGGCGCCCGGATGATCGAGGCGTGTCAGTCGCCGGTCTGGGACACCTGCCTCGCGACCATCGCGCTCGCCGACGCGGGCGTGCCCGCCGACCATCCGCAACTGGTCAAGGCCGCCGACTGGATGCTCGGCGAGGAGATCGCGCGCCCCGGTGACTGGGCGGTGCGCAGGCCCCGACTGGCCCCCGGCGGCTGGGCGTTCGAGTTCCACAACGACAACTACCCGGACATCGACGACACCGCGGAGGTCATCCTGGCCCTGCGCCGGGTCGAGCACCCCGACCGCGCACGCCTGGAGAACGCGATCGGCCGTGGCATGCGCTGGAACCTGGGCATGCAGTCGAGGAACGGCGCCTGGGCCGCCTTCGACGCCGACAACACAAGCCCGTTCCCCAACCGGCTGCCGTTCTGCGACTTCGGCGAGGTCATCGACCCGCCGTCCGCCGACGTCACCGGACACGTCGTCGAGATGCTCGCCGTCGAGGGCAAGGCACACGATCCGCGCACCCGGCGCGGCATCGAGTGGCTGCTCGCCGAACAGGAGGCGGACGGCGCCTGGTTCGGCCGCTGGGGCGTCAACTACGTATACGGGACGGGCTCCGTGGTCCCGGCGCTCACCGCGGCGGGCCTGCCGGCCTCGCACCCGGCGATCCGCCGCGCCGTCGGCTGGCTGGAGTCGGTGCAGAACGACGACGGCGGCTGGGGCGAGGACCTGCGCTCCTACCGCTACGAGGAGTGGCGGGGCCACGGCGCTTCCACCGCCTCGCAGACCGCCTGGGCACTGCTCGCGCTGCTCGCGGCCGGTGAGCACGACGGCAAGGCCGTGGAGCGGGGCATCGCCTTTCTCGCCGAGACCCAGCTGCCCGACGGCTCCTGGGACGAGCCGTACTTCACCGGCACCGGATTCCCCTGGGACTTCTCGATCAACTACCACCTGTACCGGCAGGTCTTCCCGCTCACCGCGCTCGGCAGGTACGTCAACGGAGACCCGTTCGCGGCGCTGTCCGGCAAGGGGAGCTGATGGCCAAAGCCCCGGCCCGTCCGGACCCCGCACCGCTGCTGATCGCCTGCGCGCTCGGCATCGAGCGCCTCGCCCTGCGCACGGGCGAACGCGGCGGCGCCCAGGGACGGGTCACCGTGCTCCGTACGGGCATGGGCTCCAAGAACGCCGAGCGGGCCGTCACCGGTGCGCTCGGCAAGGAGTCGCTGCACGACGCGTCCGTGGTGGCCACCGGCTTCTGCGCCGGGCTCGCCCCGGGCATGCACCCAGGTGACCTGGTCGTCGCCGAGGAGACCCGGTCCGCGCACGGCCGCACCCCGTGCGTCGGAACCGGACTCCTGGTCAAGGAGCTGGTGCGGGCCCTGCCGGGCCGCACCGTGCACACCGGACCGCTCATCGGCTCCGACCATGTGGTCCGCGGGCACGAACGCGCGGACCTGCTGGCCACGGGCGCGATCGCGGTGGACATGGAGTCCGCCGCGACGCTGCACAGCGCGGTGCGGGCCGGGCGGCCGCCCCCCCGCGCCCCCCCCCGCGCCCCGGGCCCGGCGCAGCACGCCGAGCGCGTCGACGCCGCTGAGGGAGACCTCGACGAGCGGTACACCGGATTCGACGAGTGCCATGACCGTCCGGAAGGAGCCCTCCGCGTCGCTGCCGCGCACGATGGCGACCAGGCGCCGGGCCCGCAGGGCGGCACTGAATGCTGAGGTGAGGTCGGGCATGGCCCCAGGCTCGCACAGGGGTTCAGGCGGCCGCCCGCGGGGTGACGTCCCTGCTCAGGGGTGCCGTGCGGTCAGTGCTTCGGGTTCGGATTCGCGTGCTCGGCGTGGCGTTCCGCCTCGGGGTGGCGCGACTTCCAGTACGGGTTGTCGTGTGGCAGGGCCGAGCCGACACGGCCGTACATCCCGAAGAGCATCAGCAGGACGCCGACCACAAAGCTGAACAGCACGTTCTGGATCTCGAAGGCGAGGAAGTTGTAGTCGCTCTCCAGCAGGGCGAGATTGACGAAGCCGCTGAGGACGAACAGGACGCCGAGGCTCATGTTCAGCGTCGAGGCGAAGTTGCCGCCGATCACCATGCCGACGAAGAGGAGCAGCCCGACACAGATCGACAGGACGCTCAGCGCGCCGTTCGTGTTCAGGGTGGCGACGGTGTCGCCCTCGGTGTCGAAGAACCCGATCCTGTCGATCAGGCCGAGGATGCCGAACGCGAGCAGGACGAGCCCCATCAGGCCGGCGCCGACGCGGTAGACGGTGCTGAGGCGGTGGTCGACGGGCAGATGCTCGTTCAGCGTCACATGCCGCCTGGGCTGCTTCGTCCCTTTCGTCCCCGGGTGAAGTACATGCGTGGCCATGTCCGCCTCCTTGGTGTGCGGGGAGGCCGCTTCGTACGTGGCACTGCGTGCGGATCGCCGCGTGCGTACATCCAGGATCCGCCTTCGGCGGCCGGACCGCCAACCACGGCTGCCGCCGCCCCGGGGCGGCTACGCCCCCTGCCCCCGCTCCTCCCGGATCTGCGTGACCACGCGGGCCACCGTCTGCCGCACGGCCTCGGTCTCGGTCAGGAAATGCCAGTAGTCCGGGTGGCGGCCCTCCAGGGACGCCACCGCGCGGTCCAGGCGGGCCACGGACTCGTCCAGCGGGCGGGCGTGCCGCTGCTCCGGGGTGTGGCGGCCCGCCATGGCCAGGCGCTGGGCGTCGCGGATCGCGAAGCGGGTGCGCTCGATCTCCTGCTGGGGGTCCTTCGCGACCGCGTTGAGCCGCCGCAGCCGGTCACCGGCGGCCGAGACCGCCTCGTCCGTCGAGTTCAGCAGGGCGCGGACCGTGGAGAGCAGCGATGTGGCGTCCGGCCAGCGCTGCTCGTCGCGCGCCTGCCCGGCCTCCTTGAGCTTGGCCTCGGCCTGCCGCACGTTCTCCGCGGCCTGGTCCGGTACGCGCTGCAGGTCCTGCCAGCAGGCCGCGGTGAACCGGCGGCGCAGCTCGCTGAGGATCGGGTCGACCTGGCCGCTGCGGGTGGTGAGCGCCTGCGCGCGCGTACGCAGCGACACCAGACGCCGGTCTATCTCGGCGGCCCGCTCGGGCAGCCGCTCGGCCTCGGCGCGCACGGCTTCGGCGTCCCGAAGGACGCGGTCGGCGCGCTGCAGCGTCTCCGGTACGCCGTGCTGTCCGGCTCCCTGATTGAGCTTGGTCAGCTCCGGCCCGAGGGCGGCGAGGCGAGCGGCGAGATCATCGGCCTTGAGCCCGGCGCCCCGTACGGCATCCAGCGCGTTGCTGGCGGCGAGGAGGGTCTGCCGGGCCCGCTCGACGGCCGGGGCGAGCCGGGCGAGCTGGGTCTCCGCCTTGTCGAGCAGCGGCCCGAGCCCCTGCTGGAACCGGTCGAGGTCCTGCTTGGCCTTGCCGAGATCGTCCTTGGCCTGCGTCAGCTCGGCCCGCGCACGGGCGGCGACTCCCGCTTCGAGATCATCCCGGTCGAGATCGTGCGCGTCCACGGCGCTGATGTACTGATGACTGACCTCGTCGATCCGCCGCCCCATGGCCTCGAAGTCCGATACGGCGCGCTGTGCGGCGGGCGACGAGTCGACGGCGACGATCGTCTCGATGGAGATCCGCAGATCGCGCTGGGCGGTGTCCAGCTCGTAGAACGCGGCGGCCGCCGCGTCCTTGGCGGCCTGCGCATCGGCACGCATGCTCTCGCCCCGCCCGCCGAACCACCGCCGGGTGCCGCCGCCGGCGAAGGCGGCGGGGAGGGCGATGGCGACAAGGGGGAGGGGCAGGAGGGCGAGAGCGACGATGTCACGGAGGGCGCGGCGGGAGCTTCGAGGGGAGGACGCCGGTCGGGAGTCCGGCCGCGGCCACACGCTCCCGCGGCGACGACGCGCGTGCGGCGTGCTCGACCTGCTGGACGTACTAGGCGTGCTCGGCGTACCCGGCGTGCTCGGCCTGCTGGACGTATAGGACTTGCTAGACGTGTCTGGCGTGTACGGCTGCGATGGTGTCGCCGTCACTATCCCTCTCCCGTGCTGTCGTCCGCCTTGCCCGGTGTCACATTCTCCCACCGGTTAATGACGAACACACGGGTCGGTTAGTTCGCGTCGCACCCCGTGACTTTGCCGCCTTCGCTGCGGGCGGACACCGGCCGCGGAACGCGTTTGGGAGGCACCCCCACCGGCAAGGTAGGCTGTCGAAACCTTCCGGGCGCGTAGCTCAGGGGTAGAGCGCTGCCCTTACAAGGCAGATGTCGGCGGTTCGAAACCGTCCGCGCCCACCGGGAAGAAGACCCCCAGCCGATCATGGCTGGGGGTCTTCGGGTTTCTGGTCAGCACTCCATCGTCCAAGTGTGGGAGTCGCCGCTGTCGTTGGCCCAGCCGCTGGGGGTGCCGATTTCCTGGCCGGGGGACAGGCAGACCGTGCCGAAGCCGACCAGGCCCGGGTTTTCGTAGACCCGGACGTGGTCCTTGATGCCGGGGCCGGAGATGCCGTGGTTCGCCCAGGAGGAGTCCTGGTCCTGGATCGGGTCCTCCCAGTCGTGGTCGTCGCCCGACCAGTTGGTGCGCTGGCCGCCGAAGCCGGCGTCCGTCCAGGCGCAGAACTGGCCGCTCGGGCACGAGGCCGCCTGCGCCGCGGTCGACGTGGTCACGGCCGTGCCGATGGCCAGGAGCATGGCGGCGAGCAGGGCCGTGGGCTTGCTGATCATGTGGGGGTTCTCCTTCTGAGGTGCTGAGGTTCTGAGGTGCTGACGTGCTGACGGTCGCTTTTCGTTGTGGTGTCAGGTGGACAGTTGGGTCGTGGCGTGGCGCAGGGCCCGTTCGCGCATGCTGTGCCAGTCGGACAGTTCCGTACGGTGCCGGGCGCGGACCCAGGCGAGGCTGCGGTGGCGGTGGGCCGCCTCCGGCTTGAGGTTGTTGGCGATCGTCGAGACCTGGAACCAGCGCCGCTGGTCGCCGTAGAGCGTGCGCTGTGCCGCGGCCAGGCAGCCGTCCGTGTGGGCGCGTACGGAATAGCCGGTGGGGAGCGTGAGTGAGAGCTCCGTTCGGCCCGCGCCGAACAGGGCGTCCGCAACGCGTTGGGAGTTCCTTCTGTCGGCCGGCGTCGCTGCCTGGCGTTCGCCCGCGCGGGGCGGGGTCAGGCCCTGGCGTTTCAGGCAGCGGTCCGTCAGTTGTTGTTGGGCCGCCTTGATGACGTCCTCGGGCGGCATCGCCGGGCGGGTGGGCGTGGTCGCGCAGCCGCCGAGCAGGAAGGTGCAGAGGAGCACGAAGAGGGGGCAGATGTGCCTCGTACGCATGGTCTGTCAGCCCGGCTCGCAGCCCAGCTTCTCGTGGCTCACGCCGTCGAGTCTGGTGGCCCAGGCCGTCCAGTTCTCGTCGTAGTCGTCCTTGCGGATCTCGCGGTAGACACAGCCCGCTCCCGGGCCGTAACTGATGGCGTAGACACTGCTGTTGGCGCGGGACTCGAAGGAGTAGGCGTTGCGCTGCGTGCCGTTCTCGGCCTCCGCGTAGCCGGGCGGGCCGTAGCACCAGCCCTGGCCCATCATGCCGGGCTTGGTCCAGAAGCAGACCTGGCCCGGTGCGGCGGCGGCTCGTGACGTGGGTGGTTCCGCGACGGCCGACGGCGTGAACGTGGTGCAGAGGGCCGTGAAAGCGGCGGTGACGGCGGCGGTCTTGAAGCGCATGCGGGTGGCTCCCCGAGGGCGGTCGATGCGTTGGGCATGACCTCAATCCCCGCCGTTTTCGCAGGTAAGCGCTGTGTCAGAGAGATAGACCCTGATAGGTGAACCGGTGAACCGGTGAGCGGCGTCAGCGGCCCGAGCCCGGATGCGTCCTGCGATACCTGCGGTCCCAGCGCTCCTGGCGTTCCTTGCGGAGGCGGTAGTCGCGGTACGTCTTCGGGTAGCCCCCTCCGCCTCCTCCGCCGCCGGAGTTCCCTCCAGCACCGCCCCCGCCGCCCGAGCTCCCTCCGGAGCCGGAGCCGCTCTTGGAGCCCGCGCGGTCGTACTGCTGGAAGATGAAGAAGACGAGTGCCGCTGCGGCCAGCCACAGGAGCGGTTGGTTGAAACCCAGGCCGATCAGGGCCAGGAGCAGGACGACCAGCAGCAGATTCATGGCAGCACCTCCTCGGCGTAGGGGGAGTCAACGCCCGCTGTCACCCCGTGTCAATGGCTTTCTCATGGACGTGTTTGAGGCGTGCGCGGGCCGCCACCGCGTCCGGTCCCGTCACCTCGTCCCAGAAGCGATGACAGGTGACAAAAACCGCCAACTCCCGCTCCCGCTCGCGGAGTTTCTCCACCTCCGCCTGTTCGTCCGGGGTCCAGCCCGGGGATGCGGGGCGCTCCACCTTGCGCCAGCCGTGGTCGTCGCTGAAGCCGTCCAGGGGCGTGACCGACCAGGGGAGCCGCTTCAGCAGGGCCAGGAGTTCGGCCCGGACCTGGTGCAGCTCCTCCTGTCCGGCGAGGAGGTCGCTCGGGAAGTCGTACGCAGGGGTTGCAGGCACGGCGTAATGGTACTCCTGTTCGATTTTCAGGGGCGAGTGATGCCACACGGGAAACGGGGGAACTTCCGGGCCGAGCTTCAGGGCCGAGCTTCAGGGCCGAGCTTCAGGGCCGAACTTCAGAGCCGAGCCGGGACGAACCAGGCCGATCTTCCGGGCCCTCGCCTCGACCGCCCCGGACGCGGCAAGCTGTAGGCATGTGCCGCAGCATCAAGACGCTCCGTCCGCCCGCCATCCCCGAGGACGCCACCGAGGAGGAGATCCGGGCCGCCGCGCTTCAGTACGTGCGCAAGGTCTCCGGATTCCGCGCCCCGGCCGCGCACAACCGCGAGGTGTTCGACCGCGCCGTCGACGCCGTCGCCGAAGCCACCGCCGAGCTGCTCGAAGGGCTCGAGATCCGCGGGGCGAGCAAGGCGAGCGCCTAGCCCCGCCTCAACGGCCCACTCCTAGTGCGCGGCAGCCCGCGGCCGCCGCACCAGGAACGCCGCCCCCGCGCCCGCGCCGAACAGCGCGACCAGGGAGACGCCCGTGGCCAGCCACGTCGCGCCGAGCCACTGCCCGCCGAAGTAGCCGAGCGCCACGCTGTACCCGGCCCAGGCCACGCCCGCAAGCGCCGACCAGGGCAGGAACTCGCGCACCTTGCGATGGGCCGCGCCGGCCGCGAGCGAGACGATCGAGCGGCCCGCGGGGGCGAAGCGCGCGAGGACCACGAGGGCGCCGCCGCCCCGTGAAAGGGCCGTGCCGAGTCGTTCCTGCGCGCTGGTGAGGCGGCGGGAGCGGGCGATGGCCCGGTCCAGACGCTCGCCGCCGCGCCAGGCGAGCCGGTAGACGGCGAGGTCGCCGATGACCGAGGCGGTGGCCGCGCAGAGCAGGAGGGCCAGGATGTCGGGGACCTCGTGCGTGACGTGCCCCGCGCCCGTTCCGGCCGCGCTCGTTCCCGCCGCTGCCGCCGCGGTGGCCGCCGTGATGACGAGGACGCCACTGGGCAGCACGGGGAGGACGATGTCGAAGAGCACGGAGAGTGCGACTACCGCGTAGATCCATGGGCTGCCGGTCAGTGCGCCCAGATTTTCCAGCACCGAAATTCCCCGTAACTCCCCGGTCGACGACTTGGCTGCCGCGACGTCGCGGGGGAGCGGCAGGGGCGGCTTGTGACAGCTGTACAGCGTACGCCGCGCCCTTCGCCGGAGATCCACGGGGGGCTCAGATGTTCGCTACATCACGTTCACCCGGCTGCCCCTCCCGGCGCGGCGCGCGGTGCCGAAGTCCCGTACGAAGGACCTGTATGGAGTGACATCGGCTGATGAGTACGAGAACTCATGGGTGCGGAAGGAGCTGGGTGATGGTGGCAGGAATGCTCGCCGGGACCGTGGCGGCGGCGGTGCTCGCCGCGGGCGGGGGCGTGGCGGGTGACGGAGCGGCGCACTGCTACCGGGTGCGGGTCGACGGGCAGTTCGCGCCGCCCTCGGCGTTCGTGCCCTCGCCCGCGATCACGTACGACATGGATCTGGTGCCCGCGGCCTCCTGGATCGGCGTCGAGCAGCACGGGAAGCCGGGCGGCAGCATGACGGTCACCCTCCGGGTGAAGGGGCTGAAGCCGGGATATGCGTACGGCGCCCATGTGCACCAGAAGCCGTGCGGTACCGAGCCGACCGCGGCCGGTAGTCACTATCAGCACCGCAAGGACCCGGTGCAGCCGTCGGAGGACCCGGCCTACGTCAATCCGCGCAACGAGGTGTGGCTGGACTTCACCACGGGCCCCGACGGCGCGGGCCGGGCGAGCGCCCGCCACAGATGGGAGTTCCGGCCGGGCGGGGCCGGGTCCGTCGTGCTGCACCGCGAGCAGGGCGGTGCGGGGGACCGCCTCGCGTGCTTCACGGTGCCGTTCGCCCCGCGCGCCTGAGGGTGCCGCCGGACGCGACGGAGCCCCCTTCCCCGTACGCGTACCGGGAAGGGGGCTCCGTCGAGCCGTGCGCGAGTTACGCGGCCACCGGCGTCCGCTCCGACGCCGTGTCGTCCTTGCGCTCGCCGCGCGCGGCGAAGAGGCGGTCGATGCCGAGCGCGCCGGAACCGGTGAAGACGAGCAGGAGCAGGGCCCAGCAGAACATCGCCGAGGCCTCTCCGCCGTTCTCCATCGGCCACAGGGCCTCCGGCTGGTGCACCTTGAAGTACGCGTACGCCATCGATCCGGACGAGATGAACGCGGCGGCGCGGGTGCCGAGGCCGATGGCGACCAGGCCGCCGCCGACCAGCTGGATGACGGCCGCGTACCAGCCGGGCCAGGTGCCCGCGTCGATCGTGCCGCCGCCCATCGCGCCGCCGAGCACGCCGAAGAGCGAGGCGGCGCCGTGGCAGGCGAAGAGCAGGCCGACGACTATGCGGAACAGGCCGAGTGCGTAGGGCTGGGCGCTGTTGAGACGTCCGGTCATGGTGGGGACTCCTTCGGTTTGGGGACGTGAACCGAGCGGAGGCCCAAGGTTAGGGGAACCTAATCGATGCTTGCAAGTTCAACATCTGGCCATTCGGACGATTCCGCTTCCGCCACCGCCGCCATCGCCGGGGCCGTCGCCGCCGTCCGCAGCGCCGCCCGCGCCACCGCGTCCGCGTCCGACAGGGTCACGGAGTCGACACCGGGCCTGGCCCCCGCCGCCGTCACCCAGTGCACGCCCTCCGTGGGCACGCCGAACGCGAACCGCCGTGTGTGCGCCCGGCCTTGACGGTCGATCAGACGGTACGGGCGGGGTGTTACGTCGAGACCTCCGGTTTCGTAACCGTCGACTGCATGGGGGCGGCACTGCCCCGTCCGCACGAGCCGCCCGAGCAGTTCGTCCGCGGTGCGGCGCACGTCAGGCTCCGGGAGCCGTGCCTCGATCAGTGTGGTGACGCGCACATCGGACCCCGGAACGTCGGGCGAGTGCGCGCGGAAGGTCCCGTCCGCGTCGGCCCGCACGTCCAGGCGCGGACCGAGCACGTCGAGGACGCCCGCCTCGATCAGCGCCGTCATCTCCTCGATGCGCCGCCGGGGCGGTCCGATCGAGAGGAAGGCGTTGAGCGGCGTGTACCAGCGGTCCAGGTGGGTGCGCCGGGAGGGGCCCGCGATGCCGCCGTGGTCGACGATCAGGCGCAGTTCGTTGCGCAGGTCGCGCAGCACGTCGAGGGCGGACTTCAGGGGGCTCGCGACATTGCCGAGCGCGGCCTGCGCGGTGTCCTCGCGCAGATACGTCAGGAGCCAGCCGCGGAAGTCGTCCGGCGAGCGGAAGGCGCGATCGGCGCACGGCCGCGCGAGGCGGTCCCAGGACCAGCGCGCGGCCTCGGCGATCCCGAACTCGTCCAGGATCAGGGCCTCTTGGGGACTGCGGTGCGGTACGTCGAGGAACGCGGCACGGAAGGCGGCGGACCGCTCGGCGGGGCGGACGAGCGCCGCGTAGTAGACCGTCTCGACCTCCTTCGCGACCAACGGCCATATCTCGTCGAGGAAGTCGGGGGCGCCGCCGCTGTCCGCGCGCTTGCGGAAGCGGGCTATGACGTCCGGGGTGAGCACGGCGGGATCGTGCCGCCCGTAGGCGCCCTTCGCGTTGTCGCCGCGCGCCTGATAGGGGATGCCGCGCCGCGAACCGGCGTACAGCTTCGGCTCGTGCCCCGACGGCCGGTAGCGCAGGTCGCCCGACGGCGCGGTCACGAAGCGTCCGCCGCGGCCCCGGGTCAGCAGCGCCATGTGGTCGAAGAAGTTCAGGCCGAGGCCGCGCAGCAGCACGCGCTCACCGGGGGCGATCGCCGAGAGGTCGACATCGGCGGGGTTGGCGGGCGCGATGTGCCGAAGGCCGTGCCGGGCGGCGTGTCCGGCGAGGAAGAGACCGTCCCGGTCGTCGACGGTGGGCAGATGCCCCTGCGCGAGCACGACGGCACCCAGCCCGCGGATCTCGCGCCCGTCTTCGAGTACGAGCAACTGGGCGCCGTCACCCGGGTCCTCGCCGCCGCTGCCCCCGGCCGGGTCCGCGTCGAGCCGCACGGCCCGCGCCGCGTGCACCTCGACGCGGACCCGGCCGGGGGCGCCGCGCAGGGTCTCGGCGAAGACCCACTCCAGATAGCGGCCGTAGCAGGAGCGGGTGGGGTAGTCGTCCGGGCCGAGCCCCGGTGCGTGTCCCGCGGCGGCCCACTCGTGCAGGCTCGGCCCGCGCAGGACGGGGCCCGCGCAGTCGACGCTCTCGTCGGTGAAGAGGGTGACCTGCGAGGCGACCGTGTTCATCAGCAGCTCGGACGGCTGGGCGGTCCGCCAGACGCGCCCCGGGCCCGGCGGCGACGGATCGACGACGTGGACCGTCAGCCGTGCACCGGGCGGCAGGAGTTCGGCGGCCGACGCGCAGAGGCGTTCCAGAACGCTGGTGCCGCGGGGTCCCGCGCCGACGACGGCGACAGCGACGTCCTGGTCCGGTGCGGTCGCTGCGGGTGCTGCGGACAAGGGCGTGACTCCGGGACGTAGAGGAGCTGGAAGCGGATGGTCCGCCCCCTCGGAGGTCGCCGGAAGCGGATGGTCCGCCTCATCATGCCGCCGGAAGCGGGGAAGTCGAACCCCGATGCGGAGGATCGTAGTCCGGGTGTGGGCCGTGTCACGCGGGGCCCGTGGGACGGGGTTCGCCTTTGCCTAGGAAAGTCGTGACTCCTCCGTCTGCTCCAGGCGCACCGCCCCGCGCACCGTCCGCGCCTGCTCCAGGCGCACGCTCGCCGAACGGCCGCGCAGCGTCAGCGTCATGAGCTGGTTGCCGAACCAAGGGCCGCCCGTTTTGCGCCAGTTGATGGCCGCCCGTGCCGTTCTGCCGTGCCGTACGAAGCGGCGGCCGAGGGCCCGGCCGACCTTGCTCCAGCCGAAGTGGAAGCCCATCTTTATCGACGCGTGGATGGAGTTGTGGACGGGGGAGCAGGTCAGCTGCAGCACGCGCGCATCCGGTCCGCCGCCGCCCGGCCAGGTCGGTTCCGCTATGTACGCGTGATGGACGTCGCCGGACAGGACGCAGACCGTCGCCGGGGCGCCGGCGCCGCTGCCCGCCTCGGCGATCAGCGACGTCAGCTCCTCGAACGACGCGGGGAACGCCGCCCAGTGCTCCAGGTCCGAGCGCCTGCGCAGGTTCTCGCCGAAGCGGGCCCAGCGCTCGCCCCGTTCGCCACGGCACAGCGCGGCGTTCCAGCCCTCCGCGTCATGGATGAGATGGGGCAGCAGCCAGGGCAGCGATGTGCCGATCAGCAGGTGGTCGCAGCCGCCTTCGAGCGCCTGCTCGCGCAGCCAGCGCGCCTCGTCCGGGTCGAGCATCGCGCGGTTCTGCTCGTCAAGGACACGGGCCGCGCGGGTGTCGACCATGAGCAGGCGTACGCGGCCGAAGTCCCGGCGGTAGCTCCACCGGGTCGCCGTCGGGTCGGCGTCCGACGCGGCGGCGAAGGCGCGCAGGGCGTCGGTGCCGTCGGGCGCCCTGCACACCGCCGCGTACAGCTCGCTCCGTTCGAGCTCGGCGGGCGGCAGATTGCCGAGGTGCTGGTGGACCCAGTACGACATCAGGCCGCTCAGGACGCGCTCGCGCCACCAGGGGGTCGCGCGCATCTCGGCGAGCCAGGCGGCGCTGGTGTTCCAGTCGTCTATGACGTCGTGGTCGTCGAAGATCATGCAGCTGGGCACGGTGGAGAGCAGCCATCGCACCTCGGGGTCGAGCCAGGACTCGTAATAGAGGTGGGTGTACTCCTCGTAGTCCGCGACCTGGTCGCCCGGGGGATCGGCGAGGCTCCGGCGGGCGGCGAGATAGCGGCGGGTCGCCTTGGACGTCTGGTCCGCGTACACCTGGTCGCCGAGCAGCAGCAGCACGTCGGGGCGCTCGCCGTCCGGGTCGGCGGCGATCCGGGCGGCCAGGGTGTCCAGGGCGTCGGGACCCACCGGGTCGTGCTCATCGCTCGGCGGGGCCGCCCAGCGGCAGGACCCGAAGGTGACCCGCAGCGGCTCCTCGTCGCCCTCGCCCGGCGTGCGGATGGTGCTCGGCGGGAACGGCGAGTCCGGCAGCGGCCACACCGGAGCGTCGGCGGCGCCGAGCCGCACCTCGTACGCCGTCTCCGTACCCGGCCGCAGTCCCGTGACCGGGACGATCGCGTAGTGGTGGCCGTCGATCTGAAAGGTGTGCGCCGTGCCCTTCGCACCGTCCGCGCACCGCACTTCGGCGGTGCACGGACGGTCGGCCTCGACCCAGACCGTCGCCGTCGAACCGTCGACATACCTCAGCAGCGGACCCAGGCGCAGCCGTGCCACGTTGATCACTCCCCTCCGTCGCCCCGTACGGTACGGAACGACGGAGGCTCATGGGGAGGTTCCGGGGATCAGCAGCCGTTGAGGATCGAGGACAGGGCGCTCTTCTCCTCCGGGTTCACCGTGAGGTCGTAGTGGTGCTTCACGTCCACCCACATGCGGGCGTAGTAGCAGTGGTACGAGGTGGTGGGCGGCAGCCACTCGGCCGGGTCCTGGTCGCCCTTGCTCTGGTTGACGTTGTCGGTGACCGCGATGAGCTGCGGACGGGTCAGGTCGTTGGCGAAACCTTCCCGCTGGTCGGTGGTCCAGCCGCTCGCGCCGGACTTCCAGGCCTCGGAGAGCGGCACGACGTGGTCGATGTCGACGTCGGATGCGGCGGTCCAGGTGCCGCCGTCGTAGGGGGATTTCCAGGTGCCCGAGGTCGCCGCACAGCTGGAGTCCTGCTCGACGTCCGTGCCGTCCCGCTTCAGGACGACCTCGCGGGTGTTGCAGGCGCCGGACTGGGTGCTCCAGTGCGGGAACTTCTCGCGGCTGTAGCCGTCGGACGAGCCCTCGGCCTGCTCGGTGAGCTGGCCGAGATAGGTGCGGGCTGTGGCGGCGGAGACCGGTTCCGGGGGAGCGGCCTGGGCGGGGCTGCCGGTGAGGAATGTCGCACCGGCGGCGAGGGCGGTGGCGGCGGTGAGAGTGGCGAGGCGTCGACGCGCGTAGACAGCGGACATGCGAACTCCCTTGATGTGGGGGGAAGTTGACCTATGGGGTGGTCATGGTGACGCGGTGGGGTTTCCTGCGGATGTGCGTCAGGTGACAGGGTCGCGTCAATCAGGTGGTCAGTTCAAGGGTTCTGGCGCCGTGTCATGAGCGTTCATGTGTACGGGAGTTGGTGCGGCCCGTGGGCGGGGGGTGGCGCGGCACCGGAATTCGTGACCTGGATCACGGACTCCAAGGGCCGAAAGGCCCTGGCCCGGGGCCGTCGGACGTCACGTACGATGTATGACGCAGAAGGGGAGTAGCTCTTCGCCGGACCGTCGACATACTGCTCAGCTCGTCTGAGCCGGCGCCCGGAGGCAGGCCCCGTCATCGACGTGGTCGGCCAGCGAGACCTTCGGCAAGCAGTGCCCGGCGTACACATCCGTGTGCGTCTGTTGTGCGCTGCCGTGCCGAGGTGTCGTACGCGAAGTACCGAATGCTCTCGGCGGGGCGGCCCCGACCGATTGAGGAATCTTGATCAGCATCAGCGTGATGGCGCTCGTCTTCGGCGTCGTCTTCCTTGCCGAGCTCCCGGACAAGACAGCGCTGGCCGGGCTCGTCCTCGGGACGCGCTACCGCGCCTCGTACGTCTTCGTCGGGGTCGCGGCCGCCTTCGTCGTCCATGTCGTGCTCGCCGTCGCGGCGGGCAGCGTGCTGACGCTCCTTCCCCAGCAGCTGCTGCAAGCGCTCACCGGTGTGCTCTTCCTCGGCGGCGCGGCGATGCTGCTCCTGAAGGGCGGCGAGGACGAGGAAGAGGTCCGCGAGCCCAAGGACCAGAGCTTCTGGAGGGTCTCCGGCGCGGGCTTCATGCTCATCCTGGTCGCCGAGTTCGGTGACCTGACGCAGATCATGACCGCGAACCTGGCCGCCCGCTACGACGACCCGCTCTCGGTGGGCCTCGGCGCGGTGCTCGCGCTGTGGGCGGTGGCCGGGCTCGGCATCGTCGGCGGAAAGGCGCTGATGAAGCGGGTTCCGCTGTCGCTCATCACCAAGATCGCGGCGCTGCTGATGCTGGGGCTCGGGGTGTGGAGCCTGTATGAGGCGATTGCCTGAGGGGGTCCTCCGGGGGGTCCGTCGGGGGTCCCGTCCGGGGTCCCGCCGGGGGTCCTGTCGGGGGTGTGACCTGGGCTGCTGGCGATCGGCGCCCCCTTTTTGTATCGTGTGGGAACAAAGTGGCTCCGCCCGTATTCCCTGACCGGCGGGCGGAGCCGCCTTGACTCTTCCTCTGCGGAATCTCTCTCTGCGCTCTGGAGTACGTCGATGACGGCTGCGAATGCCACGGTTCTGACCGCTCGAGCCCTTCTCCTGGACATGGACGGGACCCTCGTCAACTCCGACGCAGTGGTCGAACGCTGCTGGCGGCGCTGGGCCGAGCGGCACGGGCTCGACTTCGAGCACGTCATCAAGATCGTCCACGGGCGGCAGGGGTACGCCTCCATGGCGGTGCTGCTGCCGGAGCGGTCCATGGAGGAGAACTACGCGGAGAACCGCGTGATGCTGGCTGAGGAGACGGCGGACATGGAGGGTGTCGTGCCGGTGCCCGGCGCCGGCGCCTTCCTGGAGTCGCTTGCCGGTCTTCCGCACGCCCTCGTGACGTCCGCCGACGTCCCGCTGTCCACCGGGCGGATGGCCGCGGCCGGGCTGCCGCTTCCCGCGGTGCGGGTGACCGCGGAGAACGTGGGCGCGAGCAAGCCGGATCCCGAGGGGTTCCTCAAGGGGGCCGCCGAGCTGGGCTTCGACCCCGCGGACTGCGTCGTCTTCGAGGACTCGGGGGCGGGGATAGCGGCGGGGCGCGCGGCCGGTATGCGGGTCGTGGGGGTCGGCCCGCGGGCCGGGGAGTTCGCACCGACGGTGCAGGTCGACGATCTGACGCAGGTACGGGTGACCGCCGTGCCCGGCGGGGGGCTTGAGCTCAGCTTCGGGTGAGCGGGGGCGGGCGACTGCGGGGTAATCGGGTGGGTGGGTGGGAGAGGCCGTCGCGGCGCGACGGGGATCTGCTCACCGCGGGGTGCCGAGGAACCGGGCAGAGGGCTAAGGCGTGGTCTCGGCCTCCAGCGCAGCCCTCGTGGCCGCGCCGTACACGCCCTCGCCGTCCGCCTCATCGGTGCCCCGCGCCACCTGGAACCGGGTCAGGGCCGACGCCACCGGCGCGTTGAAATTGCCGTGGGCCTCACCCTCGTACAGAGAAAGCTGCTGAAGCCGTTCCTGGAGGTCCACGACCTCGGCGCCCCGGTCGCCCCGTCGCAGCACCTGACCCGAAGCCGGCGCTTGAGGCTTCACGGAGCCCGTGGCCCGCGCCGTGGACCGCGTCGCGGACGGTGCGGGCGTCGAGGCCGACGACGTACGCGATGGCGAGGGATCCGCGCTGCGGGACGCGGACGCCGAGGCCGACGCGGACCCCGAAGGCGTCGCGGAACCGGACGGCACGTCCACCGCGCTCGTCGGCGCGTCCGGCAGCGCCCGGTCCCGCCGCGGCTCGTCGTCGGAGGAGAACACCCCCGCGGCGAGGACGGCGACGGTCACCACGGCCACCGCCGCGCCCACCCCGGCGTACCAGGCCGTACGGCCCCGACGCGGCTCCGGTTCGCCGTCAACGCCGTACGAAACCTCCGGCGGCGGCAGATCGCCCTCCGGCGCCCGGGACGCGAACAGGCCCACATCCGCCGACCGGGGCGCGTCCCCGACCGGAGGCGCCACCACGGGCATGGGTTCCGTGGCTCCCGCCGCGGACTCCGGCAGCGTCACATAGGGACGGATCCGCAACGGATCGAAGTCCTCCGCGGCCGCCGCGTCCGCCGATGTCTGTCTGCGGCCGCCACGGCCGTCTGCTGCGCTGTCCACTCTTCGTACCCCACCCCTAGAGAACTCCAGAGATTATGCAGACCCCCGCTTCAACGAGCCATAACGGGTCACACGCACCAGGATGGAGAAGGAGGCCCCGCAAGGAGAACCCCGCGGAGAGCCCCTAGGTCAAGGACCCTCAGGAGGTGTCCATGACGCAGGACGTCACCGCCCGCCCGGCGGGGCCCGACCCCGTCCCCGGACCGCCGGACGAGCACGCGCACGGCGGCGTACTGGTCTCCATCGGTGCGCTGCTGCTCGGCATGCTGCTCGCCGCCCTCGACCAGACCATCGTCTCCACCGCCCTGCCGACCATCGTCAGCGAACTCGGCGGCATGGAGCACCTCTCCTGGGTCGTCACCGCCTACCTCCTCGCCGCGACGGCCGCGACGCCGCTCTGGGGCAAGCTGGGGGACCAGTACGGCCGCAAGAAGCTGTTCATGCTGGCCATCCTGATCTTCCTGATCAGCTCGGCGCTCTGCGGCATGGCGCAGAACATGCCGCAGCTCATCGGCTTCCGCGCGCTGCAGGGCATCGGCGGCGGCGGGCTGATGGTCCTGTCCATGGCGATCGTCGGCGACATCGTCTCGCCGCGTGAACGCGGCAAGTACCAGGGCCTGTTCGGGGCCGTATTCGGCGCGACGAGCGTCCTCGGCCCGCTGCTCGGCGGCCTGTTCACCGAGCATCTCAGCTGGCGCTGGGTCTTCTACATCAACCTGCCCATCGGCGTCGTCGCGCTCCTCGTCATCGCCGCGACCCTGCACATCCCGGTCCGCTCGCAGAAGCACACCATCGACTACCTGGGCACCTTCCTCATCGCCTCCGTCGCCACCTGCCTCGTCCTCGTCGCCTCGCTCGGCGGCACCACCTGGGACTGGGGCTCGCCGCAGATCATCGGGCTCGCGGTGCTCGGCGTCGTGCTCGCCGCGGCCTTCGTCTCCATCGAGCGCAAGGCGGCGGAGCCGGTCATTCCGATGAAGCTGTTCCGGGTCAGGACGTTCACCCTGTCCGCGATCATCAGCTTCGTCGTCGGCTTCGCGATGTTCGGCGCGATGACCTACCTGCCGACGTTCCTGCAGGTCGTCCAGGGTGTGTCGCCGACCATGTCGGGCGTGCACATGCTGCCGATGGTGGTCGGCATGCTGATCTCGTCGACCGCGTCCGGCCAGATCGTCAGCCGCACGGGCCGCTGGAAGGTCTTCCCGGTCGCGGGCACCGGCGTCACGGCCCTCGGCCTGCTCCTGCTCCACCAGCTGAACGAGCACAGCAGCACGGGCGAGATGAGCGCCTACTTCTTCGTCTTCGGCTTCGGGCTCGGCCTGGTCATGCAGGTCCTCGTGCTCATCGTGCAGAACGCCGTCCCGTACGGAGACCTGGGCGTTGCGACATCCGGCGCGACGTTCTTCCGCTCCATCGGCGCCTCGTTCGGTGTCGCCATCTTCGGCACGATCTTCGCCAACCGGCTCGTCAGCAAGCTCTCCGACGCCGTCGCGGGCCAGGAACTGCCGCCGGGCGTCAGCGCCGACTCCCTCACCGCCGACCCGCGCGGCATCTCCGAACTCCCGGCGGCCCTGCGCCCGGAAGTCCTGCACGCCTACTCCTCGTCCATCACGGACGTCTTCCTGTACGCGGCGCCGGTCGCCCTGGTCGCCTTCGTCCTCGCCTGGTTCCTGCACGAGGACAAGCTGCGTGGCTCGGTCACCGCGCCCGACACGACGCAGACCCTGGCCAGCAACCCCGTCGAGCGTTCCTCGTACGACGAGGTGGCGCGGGCCCTCTCGGTCCTCGGCACGCGCGAGGGCCGCCGCAAGATCTACGAGACCATCACCGAGCGCGCGGGCTACGACCTGCTGCCCGCCGCCAGCTGGCTGCTGCTGCGGATCAGCCGCCACGGCCATGTGGAGCCCGCCGCGCTAGCCGAACGCAGCACCGTGCCGCTGACCGTGATCACCGCGGCGTCCCGCCAGGTCGAGGAGCGCCGTCTCGCCAAGCGCGAGGGCATGGGTCTGACCCTGACGGACACGGGGCGTGCGGCGGTCGCCAGACTCTCCAAGGCCCGCGAGGAGTCCCTGGCCGAGCTCCTCGGCGACTGGTGGGGCCCGGACCGGCCCACCGATCTCGTCCAGCTCGTCGAAGAACTGGGCGCCGAGATGTGCGGCTCGGACACCGAACGGCCGCACGACGGCAGGCCACTACAGCGCGGGGTGTGGGCCGACTGAGCGGCGGGCCGCACCCCGCTCCGGCCTCAACCGGCCACCGGGGCAAGGTCCTTGGCGTACCAGATCTCGGCGTACATCCGCTCGGCCAGCGGCTCGGTCTCCGCGTACCCGTGCCGCGTGTACAGCGCCCGCGCCTCGACCAGATCGAGCCGCGTGTCGAGGACGATCCGCCGCGCCCCGAGCGCACGCGCGGCGTCCTCGGCGGCGGCCAGCAGCACCCCGGAGCCCCCCTTGCCGCGCAGCCCCTCACGTACGAAAACCCTCTTCAGCTCGGCGACCCCGTCCCCCGCATCGACCATGCGCACCCCGGCCGTGCCCGCGGGCTCGCCTCCGTACCGGGCGACGAGCAGCACCCCGTGCGGCGGCCGCAGATCGTCCCCGGCCTCCGCGGCGACCTCACGCTCCAGCTCTTCGGGATCGGTCGTACGCCCCTCATGGAGCAGGTAGTAGCGGTCGCTGACCTCGGTGTAGTACGCGCGCCACAGGGCGCGGGCGCCAGGGGAGCCGACTGCTTCGGGGGCGACGGTCCAGGAGGCTGGGCCCGCGGTGCTGAGCTGCTCGGTGTGGTTCATGGGGGCCATTTCCTTAGTCCTTGCGGCCCGTCGCCGCGATGCTGACGCCGAGTCCGATCATGGTGAGCCCGCCGATCCCGCCGACCGTCGAGAGCCGCTTCGGCGAGTGGGCGAACCAGCCCCGCGCGGTGGCCGCGACCAGGCCCCAGACACTGTCGCAGGCCACGGCGATGGCATTGAAGACGAGGCCGAGCAGCAGCATCTGGGCCATGACGTGGCCCTGCTCCCGGTCGACGAACTGCGGCAGCACGGCCGCGAAGAAGACGATCGTCTTGGGGTTGGCCACGCCTACCGCGAACCCTTCCCACAACGTACGCAGGCCGCTGTGCGCAGGCGCGTCGCCGGTGAACGCGGCGTGCAGCGAGGCGCGTTGGCGCACCGCCTTGACTCCCAGATAGATCAGGTACGCGGCGCCGAGCAGCTTGAGCGCCGTGAAGACGACGACCGAACGCTCCACCACGGACCCGACGCCGAGCGCCACGGCCACGACGAGTACGTACGCGCCGATCGTGTTCCCCACCACCGTGGTCAGCGCGGCCCGGCGCCCCTGCGCCAGCGCCCGCCCGATCACGAACAGGACGCTGGGGCCGGGAATCACGATCAGCAGGAACGACATGGCCGCGAAGGCGAGTATCCGGTCGGAGGACATCATGCGGCCCATCGCACCACGGAGGCGGCACGCGCGGGTATCGCTTTTCCGGCTTGGGCCGGCGTGTGCGGCCCTTCCATCCACGCCTCGAAGGACTCCTCGTCGCGCCACCGGGTGTGGACCAGGTAGTCGTCGGTGCCCTCGATGGGGCGCAGGGGGCGCGGATGTGCCTTACGGGCCATGAGCGATGACGACTTAGTCTCTCGCGCACAGTGGGGAGACCTGCAGGGGTAGAACTGGGCGGTTCTCGTGCGCTTGTCCACGGACGAGGGCGAGGACGACGAGGTGCCGGCCGCGGAGCCCGGTGAGCTCGGAGAGGGCACCCGGCGACGAGGTCCGATGACGGGCCGCGACATAACCCGTGCCCCTGCGGATGACTCGCAGTAGCCCGCACTGCACTCTGAGCTTGGGAATCAGGGGGCTTTCGTGGCCCCGTGCCTTCCTGGCCAGGGAAGATGCCGCAGATGGGGCGGGCGCGCCTGTTGAATTTCTGCCCTTTGCCGACCGCTGTTCACCCCAAGGGGGTACTTCCGGCGGTGTGCTGGTGGGCCGGGCAGATCGTCGATGGGGCGCCCTGGGAATCAGGCAACGCCTGGCTGACGCTCGGCGTTGCGGCGACCGACGAGGAACCAGAGCAGGCACCCGAAGAAGGGGACCATCAGGGCGAACACGAGCCAGACCAGCTCCATCCCGCCGGTGAGGTCGGACCTGACGATGCTGAGCAGGGCGCCGAAGTACAACGCGAGAACGCCGAGGGCCGCGACCCCCATTGCGCAGGCGATCACTATGTCGCCCGTAGGGGCAAGGGCCATCTGGTGTGTGAGCTGTGTCTGCATGTTCTCTCTTCTTGCCGGCGGGGGGATTGCCGGGGTTCGTCGGTCGGGCTGGATGGGTGGTGACCGGTGGTGGGGGCGAGTGGCGCACCGGGTGGGTGGGTGGAGGTGAGAGGCGGTTACCCGCCCGCGCGGGATCCATCGGCCACGGCCACCGGCGTCTGCGGCTCGGTCGGCTCGGGCGCCTCCGGGCTGGTGCGTGCTCGCGTGTGGGGGAGGGCGTGGTTGCGGATGCCGGAGAGGATTTCGTGCGGGCCCAGGCCCTCGGGGTGGCGGCGGATGGCCCTCACGTAGATACCGATCAGGGCCAGGCAGAGGGCCGGGGGCAGCAGCAGGACGAGTCCGTACGTCGGGTCGGCTGCGAGGGGGTAGGCCACCTCCGCCGCCCGGTCCGCGATGTCGATCAGCATCGAGGGTTTGGCGGAGCCGGCGAGGAGCACGCCGGCGGTGAGAGTGAGGACCGCACACCCGCCGAGATATGCGAGCAGCAGAAGAGGGCTCGTCACCAGGGTGCGCAGCGCGAGCCGGGCGGGGCTCGGTCGTCCGCCTTCCGGCGTGACCAGTCTCAGCAGCAGGACGTGCTTGCCCGGCGTGGCGCCCGTCAGCCATGGGATGAGGACGAACCACAGCCCGAGGGCGGCCGGCGGCGCCAAGAGCCCCGTCTCCGCGCCGAGCACGAAGCCCCCGACGACCGCGATGACCGGGGTGAGCAACACGACGCCCGTTACGTCCAGCAGCAGGGCGACGAGACGGCGTCCGAAGGGGACCTTGCCGGCGGCGAGCGGGGCGAGCGCGCGGTCGTCCAGGGTGTTCAGCTCGGGCAGTGCCCGGGCCGGCGGTCCGGCGATTGCCCAGCCTATGGCGGCGCCTGCCGTGTTGGCGATGAGGTCGTCGACGGCGAAGAGGCGGTAGGGGCACTCGTAGAGGCCCCACAGCCCGGTGTACTGGGTCAGTTCGAAGAACAGTGAACCGGCGAATCCGGCCGCGGTGGCTGCGGCGAGGCCGCGGCGGAAGTGGATCCGTACGAAGACCCCCAGCGGCAGCAGAAGGATCAGGTTGAACACGGTCTGCCAGAAGGCCGAGTTGTGCAGGATGAGCGCGCTGAGGGTGACGTGGTGGTGTGCTTCCTTCCAGATGTCGGAGAAGGCGACGCCTGGCGTGAGCTGGGGGTGGGCGAAGGCCGGGTACGCCTTGCAGACGTCCACCGAGGACTTCGGCAGGGGCACGATCGTCATGCAGAAGGCGGAGAGCGCGTAGTACAGGCCGCCGTACAGCGACAGCACCCGCCAGCGGGTCATGACGCCGTGCCGCCGGTAGAGGACGATCGCCGTCGGCACGAACATCAGGAGCGCCGGCGCAGGGAAGATCAGCGCAGCCGTACGGATCGGCAGAAGGTACGCCCCTGTCACGACCGGCGCCTCGCCGCCATCAGCAGATAGACGCCGGCGGCTGCCGGGAGCACCAGGGCGACCAGGCCGACCGGGATGAATGCTGCTCCGAAGCCGAGGTGCACATCGCCCGCGGCGACCACGGACTGCGCCACCGCGAACAGCAGCGGCACCAGGGCGGCCACCGTCCCGATCACCTTGTCCCGCTTGCGCCACTGCCGTGCGGACCACAGCCACCAGAGTGCGCCGATCGCGGGGATGCAGCCCAGCAGGGGGAAGGGGGTGAGGAGCGTCAGGGGCCCTGCCATCGCCAGCAGTACCAGGAGGGCGAGGGTGCTCCCCAGGCTCGCCTGCGGTGCGGGGTGCTCCTCGCCGAGTGCGGTGGCGGCGATCGTGCGCGGGTCGCCGAGGCGTGCGAGTACGGCGCGGATCTCGTCGTCGCCGGAGGCGGACTCTTCCGCGAGGGCCACGGCGATGTGTTCCTCCAGGTCGGCCAGCAGCTCGTTGCGGCGTTCCGGGTCGAGTCCGGCCGTTTCACGGGCCACGGCGGCCAGGTACTTCTTCACCAGCGGGTGCTCGGTGATCGTCATGAGGGGGCTCCTGTCAGTCGGTGATGAAGTGGTCGACCGCGTCACGGAAGTGCGGCCAGATCGCGGTGAACTCCTTCAGCGCCGCATGCCCCGGCGGTGTCAGCTCGTAGTAGCGCCGGGGTGGCCCGCTGGGGGACTCCTGCCAGTGGGTCTCCACCAGGCCGTCACGGCGTAGCCGCGACAGCAGGGGATAGATGGTCCCTTGGCTGGTGACCATGACATGGGCCGCGCCGAGGGTTTCGAGCAGCTCGACGCCGTAGCGCGGGCCGTCCCGCAGGATCGCGAGCACGCAGTACTCCAGCACTCCCTTGCGGAGCTGGCTCTCCGCCTTGCTTGCGGCGGGCTTACCTGCAATGTCAGGTTCCATGCATTGCATAGTACCTGGTTATCTCTAGACGCCCAAAGGTGATGTCGGTGCGCCGAGGCGCGGGGCCCGGTCCGTCGGGGGTCTGCAGATCCGCAGTGACCTGGCCGCCGAGCCCGCTCGCTCCGCGCCGGTGGCGGCGGCCGCAGCCGGGCTACGAACCCGGCCTCCGGGCTGGGTGGCAGCCCTTTCCTCGTTGCGTGACCGAACCATGACGGCGCGGCCGGTCTTGTGACGGCTGCGACCGTGGTCGGGGCCGCCCTCCCCGCTTCGACGCGGGCGTCGCCGTCCTGGACCTCGACGAGATCGACCTCGACGAACTCATCCGCAAGACACTCGGTCTGCGCCACTGGCAGGACCGGGTCGGCGTCGACGCGCCACCTTGCCTGCGGGCACGGCTGGACCCACGCCGCATCGACGTCGTCCTCGCTATCCGGCATCAAGCCCGAGGACATCCGAGTCCGCGTGCACCGACCCGCGAACGCAGGGCCGCTCACGGAGGTGTGTGCCAAATGGGCGGCGCTGGACCGGCGTTGCGGGTGCACGGCCGTGACGGCGGGTGTTCTCCCGGGACTGGGCGACGCCGAGGAAACGCGGGTATGACAGGCGACTGAACGCGCCGCAGTGCGCAGTTGGCGTCCTCGACCCGTCATGCGGCTGAGGGGCATCCGTTACAAACGTTACGGACGAACGCAATAGTAACTCTCTAGGTTCTTTGCCGCGGCCACCTCAACTCGGAACGCCAACTCCGTTGTTACGTCATCGCACATATCGGCAGACCTTGACGCTTTCCGCTCTGGGGATGTCGGCCTGGCGAGATGCGTCAAACCCGGTGCGCCGCACTCCCCCCACGAATCGGCGCGGCCCCAAGCGGCCGACGCCCGACTGACAGGAGACCGTGTGTCAACGCAACTGCAGACCGAGCCCACTCCGGCCCGGCGCAAGAGCAGTCTGGTGGCCGGGGCACTCGCCACCGCGTTCCTCACCGGCATATCCGTGATCGGCACCCAGACCCCCGCTTTCGCCGACGACGGTCAGACCGCGAAGGTCGCCGACGGCACCTACGAGTCCGATCAGGACGTCCTCGCCGCGATGGAGAAGACCGATCCGGTCAACTCCTCGGAATCCTCCATGGGTTACCCGGCCGGGGTGGACAAGGACAAGGACGGCAACGTCAAGACGTTCACGCTGGCGGACGTGCAGAGCAAGTACGCCCCCGAACAGGCCGTCAAGGACGCCCAGGCGGCTGCGACGCAGTACGCGGCCGACGAGAAGCACTCCGCGCCGCTGCGGGAGAGCGCCAAGCACCTGGCCGACGGATGGGCTGACGCGACGAAGCCCAGCGGCAACGACATCCGCCAGAACACCAAGGACGACAAGCTGTCCGGCGGGCAGAGCGCCGCGCAGTACTGCAACATGACCAACCAAGACCCACAGAGCCCGTCTTACGGTCAGGCGGCGCCCTGCATGTTCGTCGGGAAGGTCGACGAGAAGTACCCGCAGCGGGGCGCCAGCGACGGCCTCACGGGCGAGGGCAAGCTCACCTACAAGGTCACGGCGTCCGTCGCCGATGAGCAGAGCACGACCGAAGGCTGGCAGGTGGGCGGCAAGATCACGCCCACGATCAGCGGCGACGGCGGATCGGCCGCCGGCGAGGCCAGCTTCACCTACAGCTACAGCTCCACCTCCACCACCAAGGTGCAGAACACCCGGGAGTCGGACGTCGAGATCAACGTGCCGGCGGGCAAGAAGGGCGTTCTGGAGGGCCGGGCCAACGGCGCCACCTACACCGGCTACATCGTCGTCCGCGACCTTGACAGCAGCAACGAGGAGCACGTCGTAGCCATTCCGGCGCGGGTCTTCATCCAGGCCCCCGGCAGCAGCAGCGCGGTCACCTGGGTCAAGCGGCTCACCGCCGCTTAACACGCCGGCCGCAGAGTGCGGTGCCGGATGCGCGCTGATACGTGATGAGGGCAGGGCCGCCGTACGTCGGCCCTGCCCTTGGTGACTGGGCCGACGCGAGGGCAGGCCTCTGCCGCCCTTCCCTGGCCCGCGGCCCGGTTCGGGGACCTGCAGATGCTGCTCGCCACGCAGTCTGCGTGCGAGACGGGTGCGCCACTCCGGCGCCCCAGGGTGACTCCGGACGACTCATGCACCAAGACCCGCGAACTCCTTCGACTTCTGGAGCATCCCCTCAGCGACCTCCTCAGCCGTCGCGCCCGCAGCCTAAGTTCCCCCGAACCGCTCTGTGACGCTTTGCGCCCTCTACCGCAGCCGTCACGGAAGAGCCCGCGCGGCCACAACCAACCGTGTTGCAACTTGACCGGCTACGTTCGTGGTGGTGCGCATGTTCTGGCGTTTCGCCTGGCGATGAACTACCGCTGAGAGAGCTACTGGCTCTTGGGCGCTGCCTGCTGCACAACCTCGAAAGACCACACCGCGGCGCTGCTCGACGCCGGCTTCGGCCGGTCGCCGCCGCC
The DNA here is from genome assembly GCF_042740015.1 of Streptomyces sp. NPDC059037. Taxonomy (NCBI): domain Bacteria; kingdom Bacillati; phylum Actinomycetota; class Actinomycetes; order Kitasatosporales; family Streptomycetaceae; genus Streptomyces; species Streptomyces sp. NPDC059037. Next base: position 30,101 of record NZ_JBHYIG010000022.1, on the reverse strand, counting down.
CTGGTGGGCCGACTTCATCGGCCCTTCCATCCACGCCTTGAAGGACTCCTCGTCGCGCCACCGGGTGTAGACCAGGTAGTCGTCGGTGCCCTCGATGGGGCGCAGCAGCTCGAACCACTCGAAGCCGTCGGAGCTCTCCACGGCGCCGGCGCGGGACGCGAAGCGCTGTTCCAGGACCTCACGCTGCTCGGCGGGCACGGTCAGGACGTTGATTTTCACGATGCTCATGAGCCCATCCTCGCGCATGCCCCGCGTGGGATCAGTCCGGGTGGCGTTCGCGCCAGGTGCGGGCGATCTCGTCGACGTCGAAGGGCTTCAGGCCAAGCGGCGGGCCCGGTGGCGGTCTGCGCAGGGCCTCGGTGATCTTTTCGTTGAGGTCGGTCACGAGGCGGCGCGCCATGCTCTCGGACGGGGCGTCCGGCGCGGCGGCCAGCACGTCCTCGGCCTCCTTGCGCAGGGCCAGGGTCGGGGGGAGGTGGGAGACGCCCTCGCGGACCATCTTCTGCTTGATCCACCACTGTTCGTCGTACGACGTGGTGTCCAGGCCTTCCGGCAGCGGTTTTCCGCGGCCGGGCAGCGAGGCGAAGTCGCCGCGCTGCTCCGCCTCGCGGATCTGCTTGTCGATCCACGACTCGAAGGTGACTTCCGGTGGCTTCCGTTCAGTCATGTGTCCATTGTTCCAGCCAGGACCCTGTTTCGGGGAGACGGTGCGGTCGCGCGACGGTGCGACTTAGGATGCGGCGGCGCGGTGCGTGGGGTGTTTCCGGCGGCCGTGCGTTCGATCAACGAGTTCGTTCAACGAGAGTTCGAGAATTGAGGAGCGTACGTGCTGGAGCTCACCATGGCCTCCGTGTCAGGGGCGGACGCGGGCGCCACCGCGGGCATGCTCATGGCTGACGCGCCGAGTGAACCGGGTGCCGTGCTGCGGGTCGGGCGCGATCGCGGTGTGTGCCGTCTTGTGCCGCCCGACGACTGGCTGTTCGTGTCGCGTACGCATCTGGAATTCCGCTGCGGCGCCGACGGCGACTGGTCCGTCACCTGGCTGCGGGGGTCGCATCCGGATCCCTCGTCGGAGGTGCGCGTGACGGTGGACGGTGTGGCGCGGCCCATCGAGTACGGCGGGACCGCCGTGCTGCCCCGGGGTGGGTCCGGCGAGGTGGTCATCCAGGACCGGTCGGGGCCGCGCAGCGTGAACGTCGGGTTTTATCAGGAGGGTTGAGGCGGTGGGGCTCGGCGGCGGGGCTCGGTGGCGTGCTCAGCCCAGGACTCAGTCCCAGACTCAGCCCAGGACTCGGGCCAAGACTCAGTCCAGGACTCGGGCCAGGGCGAAGCCGTCGTAGCCCTTCGCGCCCACCGTCTGCAGTGCCGTGCCGGTCAGCTTCGGGTGCCGGGCGATGAGTTCGAGCGCCTCGCGGGTGCCCTGGATGCTCGGCTCGGTGCTCGCGGCGTCGGTCACCGCGCCGCTCCGCACGACGTTGTCGACGATGATCAGGCTGCCGGGGCGGGTGAGCTTGATCGACCACTCCACGTAGTGCGGGTTGTTGGCCTTGTCCGCGTCGATGAAGACCAGGTCGAAGGGCTCGGGGTGCTCGACGTTCAGCGCGGCCAGCGATTCGAGGGCCGGGCCCATGCGGACCTCGGTGATCTTGTCGAGGCCTGCGCGTGCGAGGTTGCCGCGGGCCACTTCGGCGTGGACGGGGGAGTACTCCAGGGTGATCAGCCTGCCGTCCGCGGGCAGGGCGCGGGCCAGCCAGATCGTGCTGTAGCCGCCGAGTGTGCCGATCTCCAGGATGCGGCGTGCGCCCTGGATCTGCGCGAGGAGCTGGAGGAACTTGCCTTGGTTCGGCGCCACGTTGATCTGCGGCAGACCGGCGGCGTCGCTGTCCCGCAGGGCCGCGGTGAGCGCCTCGTCGGCGGGGGTGAGCAGGTCGGTGAAGTAGTGGTCGACTGCGGTCCACTGCTGCTGGGACATGGGTGATCGGCCTTTCGGGGTGCGGAGTTGGGGTCGCCTCTGTCTTTACTGTCTTTTGTGTGTCTAGTTAGTTTTGCTAAGGATGCTAGCGGGGTGGGGGGCTAATGTCAGTGGTGACTCGCATACTGGGGGCGTTGGGCCGAGTTGGTGGTCTGCGGACTGCGGGGGTTGAGATGGAGATGACGTACGGGACCGGGCAGAAGGTGCCCGCTGCGGCGATCCGGGGCCTTGCCGACCGGTGGCTTCCCCTGATGGCCGAGCCGGGGGAGGACGGGGCGCCGGGGGATTTCGTCTGTTCGCCCGCGGGGCTGTGGCTCGCGCTGGCCGCCGTCGCGGTGGGGGCGCGCGAGGAAACCGCCGGTGAGCTGCGGGAGTTGCTGGGCGTCGCCGACGTGGAGGCCGCGGGCGCGGTGACGGCCGCGGCGCGGGCGCTCGCCGGCACGGACGCCGTTGCGGTCGCCACGCGCGTGTGGAGCCGGGTGCCGGTGTACCGGGCCTATCGGGAAGCGCTGCCGGACGTCGGGTTCGGGCCGATGGAGCCGGATGAGATCGACGCGTGGGTGCGCGAAGCCACGGGCGGTCTTGTCGAGCGGCTGCCGGTGGTGATCACTCCGGATGTGCTGCTTGTCCTGGTCAACGCGCTGGCGCTGAAGGCGCGTTGGGAGATTCCCTTCGAGGCGGCGGGCACGCGCGACCAGGACTTCACCGACGCGCTGGGCGTGCGGCACCGGGTGCCGACGATGCACCGGCCCGTTCCGCTGAACGGTGCGTGGACGGTGGGCGGGGCGAGCGTCGTCGAGCTGCGCTGCCGCGCTGAGGGCGGCCGTGCGCCGGCCCGGGTGCGCTTCGTGCTCGGCGAGCCGGGCGCGGGGCCGGCCGAGGTGCTGCCGCTGGCGTGGGCGCCGGAGGGGCGGTGGACCGGGATCGACGCGGAGCAGATCAATATGGCGCTGCCCCGGATTTCGCTGCGTACGCGGGTCGATGCGACGGAGCAGTTGGCGGCGCTGGGGGTGCGGTGGGCGATGAGCGAGGGGGCGGACTTCTCCGGGATGTCGCCGGAGCGGCTCGCGATATCGCAGGTGGTGCAGGAGGCCGTGGTGAAGGTGGCGGAGGAGGGGGTTGAGGCGGCTGCGGTCACTGCGGTGCCGATGGCTCCTGGTGGCGTGCCCTATGTCCCTCGACGGATCGAGTGGATCGCCTTTAACCGGCCGTTCGGGGTTGTTGTGCTTGATGGGGCGGGGGAGGTTCCGTTGTTCACGGCTTGGCAAGCTGGGGTGCCGGTGGGGTAGGGGCGGTCTTCTTTCCCCAACCCCGCCCCTTCCCGAAACCTTCCGGCTGCGCCGGCCTGTGCGTACTGGAGAATCACCGGCTTCGCCGAGTTCGTCCTCAAACGCCGGACGGGCTGGAAGATGCGCCGGGACAGGCTGGGTTACTGCGTCGCAGACGGGCTGGAAGATTCCACCGCGGGCAGTGAGCCCGGCAAGGGCTTGCCCGCGCTTTCGCTCATGAACCACACCGCGATGCCGCCCACCACCGCCGCCGCCATCATGTAGTACGCGGGCATCATCATGTTCCCCGTGGCTCCGATCAAAGCCGTCACCACCAAGGGAGTTGTGCCGCCGAAGACCGATACGGAGATGTTGAAGCCGATCGAGAGCGAGCCGTAGCGGACCCTCGTCGGGAACAGGGCCGGGAGTGCCGACGGCATCGATGCCGTGAAGCAGACCAGGAGCAGGCCGAGCGCCGCCATGCCCAGGCCGATCGCCCAGAGCGAGCCCTGGCGGATCAGGAGCAGGGCGGGGATGGACAGGAGCAGGAAGCCTGCGCAGCCTGCCGCGATCACGGGGCGGCGGCCCACCCGGTCGGTCAGCGCGCCCGCGAACGGCTGGACACACATCATCAGGGCCATCACCGCCAGGACGACCAGGAGGCCGTGCGTCTCGTCGTACTTGAGCTCGCTCGTCAGGTAGCTCGGCATGTACGACAGCAGCATGTAGTCCGTGACGTTGAAGACCAGGACCAGGCCCATGCAGAGGAGCAGGGCCTTCCACTGGCCGGTCACCATCTCGCGCAGCCGCACCTTCGGGCGGGACTGCTCGTCCTTGTGCGCCTTCGCGAGCTCCGCAGCGAACGCCGGGGTCTCCTCCAGCTTCATCCGGAGGTAGAGGCCGATCAGGCCCATCGGGCCCGCGATCAGGAAGGGGATGCGCCAGCCCCAGGAGAGCAGGTCCTCGGAGGAGAGAAGCGCCGTCATCAGGGTGACCAGGCCCGCGCCGCCGATGTAGCCGGCCAGCGTGCCGAACTCCAGCCAGCTGCCGAGGAAGCCCCGCTTCTTGTCGGGGGAGTACTCGGCGATGAACGTGGAGGCGCCCGCGTACTCGCCGCCCGTCGAGAAGCCCTGCACCAGACGGGCGAGCAGCAGCAGGACCGGGGCGCCCACACCGATCGTCGCGTACGAAGGGATCAAGCCGATCGCGAAGGTGCCAGCCGCCATCATGATCATGGTGAGGGCGAGGACCTTCTGGCGGCCGATGCGGTCGCCGAGCGGGCCGAAGACCATGCCGCCGAGCGGGCGGATCAGGAACGCCGCCGCGAAGGCGCCGAAGGTGGAGAGAAGCTGGGCCGTGGGGTTGCCCGAGGGGAAGAAGACCTTGCCGAGCGTCACGGCGATGTAGCTGTAGACGCCGAAGTCGAACCACTCCATCGCGTTGCCGAGTGCGGCCGCCTTCACCGCGCGCTTGACCAGCGCCGGGTCGACGACGGTGACCTCCGCGGGTGCGTGCGCGGACGGCGGGGCCTGGGTGCGGGGTGCGACGGGTGCGGCGGTCGGCAAGGGTTCGCTCGCCTGCCTCTCGGTTGACGACAAGGACAGAGCCGCCCGGCAAGAAGGGGGCGGCTCGAAAAGCGACCATAGGTGCAGGCAGCATCATTACGGGCGGTGTCCGGTCCGCAGCGCACCGCACGGAAAGTGCCGCTATCCAGGTCAAATGCCCCTGCGTCCGGTGGTGGCGAGAAGGCCCGTTTGTGATCTATGTCGCGGCTCGGGTGCGGAACCGCGCCAGGGAGTCGAGCCCGTCATCTTCTGGACAGTGAGGGGTGAGATATCGGCCATGCGGACGAAAGGTTTGGTTAGGAAGTACGCGCAAAAGCCGGTAGAAAGCGGAGTGGCTGCCAGGTGAAATGGGGGTTGCGCGCGTCTCACCCGACGGGCGCGGCGCCCATGAGCGACGGAGCAGGGACGACGAGCGGGGCGGGAGGGCAGACGGCACGTGGCGAACATTGAGCACAGGGGACCGGGAAACGCCTTTGGGGCAGGCGCGTCCGGTACACCCAAGGCGCGAATCAGGGCGATCCGTGCCGCCCTCTGGATGATCGCCGCCATACTCGCGGTACGGCAGCTGGCCGATGTCGTGCGTACGCCGAAGGGTGAGCGCCTGACCGACCTGGAGACCTGGATCGGTCCTGACGGCGTCCTGCATGTGAACGGCTCGCTCTACGACGCGGACAAGTTCACCGGTACTCCCTTCGCCGGACTCGTGCTCAAGCCGTTCGCCCGCGCGGCCGAACAGGCGCTCGGCTGGGGCTGGACGTTCGGCACCCTGATCCTCGTCGCGGTGCTCGGCCTCGTCGCCGCCCGCGCCCTGCCGCAGCCCGTGTCCCGGCGCATCTCGCTGCTCGCCGCGCCCGTCGCGATCTGCCTCCTGATGCTGTCGCTGCCGGTGCGCAACACCCTGCATCTGGGCCAGACCAGCATCATTCCCGTCCTGCTCGTGCTGCTCGGCTGCTTCGCCGTCCGCGGCGAGCGGGCCAGCGGCATCCTGATCGGCATCGGGGCGGCGCTGCAGCCGACCGTGCTGCTGTTCGCCGCCCTGTTCTGGTTCACCGGCCGCAGGCGCGCGGCCGCCGCCACCGGTTCCACCTTCCTCGCCTGCACCGCGCTGGCCTGGGCCGCGATGCCGCACGACTCGTGGGCGTACTGGGTGCACCACCTGGCTGGCGCGGGCCTGGGCGCGCGCCCTGACGGTCTCGCCAACCAGTCGCTGCACGGGGCGCTGCTCCGGTTCGGCCTCGAAGGGCCGCTGGAGATCGGCCTCTTCGTGCTCCTGAGCGCGGCCGTGATCTTCCTCGGCCTGCGCCGCGCCGTCCGCTACGCCCAGGACGGGCAGCTGCTGCTCGCCGTCGCGATCACCGGCTGTGTCGCGGTCGCGGTGTCCCCGACGACCTGGCAGCACCAGCTCCTGTGGGTGCTGCTCGCGGTGGTCGGCCGGGTCGGCAAGAAGCAGTCCGACCGGTACATGTGGCCGGTGGCCGTGATCCTGGTGTCGACGCTGCCGGCGAAGATGATGCTGCCGAACATGCCGGTCGTGGAGCCCATCCGCGACAACCTCGTGCTGATCGCCGCGCTCGCCGCCGCCACCGTCGTGCCCTTCCTGTCCCGTACGGCACCGCAGTACCAGACCCCCACCCCCACCGACTACGCCGCGCCCGTGCCCGCGCGCTGGAGCCGGGTGCCGCTCATGCCGTTCTGGCGGCGGGTCACGACCCGGCCGAACCTGCTCCTCGAACTGCTCCTGATCCGTGTCGGCTACTCCGCCTATCAGCAGGCGCGGCTCGCGGCGACCGGCGGCACCATCTCGGGCGGCCGGGCCACGGCCGAGCAGCACGGCGAGCAGATCTACTCGATCGAGCAGTTCCTGCACATCGACATCGAGCACTGGGTCAACCACGCGGTGGTGAAGGTCAGTTGGCTTGAGGAGTTCTTCAACTTCTACTACACGTCGTTCCACTTCGGGGTGCCGCTGACCATTCTCGGCGTCCTCTATGTCCGCCGCCCCGCCGACTATCGCTGGGCGCGCTCCGCGCTCGGCTTCGCCACGGTCCTCGCGCTCGTCGGGTTCTGGCTCTACCCGCTGGCACCGCCGCGCCTGATGCCCGACCTCGGTTTCATCGACACGGTGCACGGCGTGCAGGACTTCACGCAGCCGGACTACGGCACGCTGACCGCGCTCACCAACCAGTACGCGGCGATGCCCTCGCTGCACTTCGGCTGGTCCCTGTGGTGCGGCCTGGTGATCGCGATCCTCGCGCCGAAGTGGTGGATGAAGGCGCTCGGCCTGCTGCACCCGCTGTTCACGGTCTCCGCGATCGTGGCGACCGGCAACCACTGGGTCCTTGACGCGGTGGGCGGCGCGACCGTCGTCGGTGCGGGCTTCGGCCTCGGCTATCTGCTCGCCGGGCCCCGCGTACGAAAGACCCTGAAGGTGGCGACGGGGGCCGAGCCGGTCATCGACATGACGAAGGACTCGGCGAAGGACCGTACCCCGAGCTGATCCGGTAGGTCCCCGGCGCGGACACCGTGAGCCGGGTGAACTCGCCGTGCCGCTTCAGGCAGGCCCCCTCGGCCCGGAGCCACGGCGAGTACACCAGGCGCAGCGTCACCGGCTCCCGGGTGGGGACGTTGACCACCATGTCCGAGCCCGTGGACCGGACGACGGACGCGGGCGCGGACACCATCGGCACGGCGTTCTCCACCCGGAAGATCCGCCAGTGTGCGTCCTTCCACACCGGCTTCAGCCAGTCGGGACCGCTCTCCACGAGCGCCGCCTCGTCCTCGGCGAACCCGTCAGGCTTGCCCGAGGGAAGCACCACATAGCCGACCGCCCACTTGTCGAGCCACGCCCGGTAGGTGGCGGCCGAGAAGGATCCGTCGTAGAAGAGCCTGCCGCGCTCGACGTCGAGCTGGCGGTTCCAGCCGCGCGCCATGTTCACATGCGGGGCGAGGGCCGTGGCCTCGCGGTGGTTGCGGGCGGGGACCACCTCGACGCGGCCCCGGTCGGCACCGAGCCGCTCCAGCTCGCGCACCACGCCATGGGTGTCGACGGCCCACTTGGGCACGGCCGTCGACACCGTCAGATCGTCCGCCGTCTTCTGCGCCACCCAGGCCGTGGACAGCACGAGCGCGATCGCGAGCACGGTCCTGCGTATGCGGTCGAGCGAGGGCGCGAGGAGCGCGGCGAGCAGCACGGCGGGCGCGAGCAGCTCGGCGAGGCGCTCCACGTTCGTGCCGATGGGCGAAGGGACGAGATACGTGAGGACCGTGCCGACCGCGTACACGGCGGCACCCCACCGCAGCACCCGCCACCGGCGCGGCGCCGCCACGACGACCGCGAGGCTGAACACCACGGGCGGGAAGATCCGGTCGAAGGGCATCAACTGCTCGCCGGTGAACGGGAAAAGCACGGTCGTCGCCCCCACGACCACCACCGGCGGCGCGAGCAGCGCCGCGGCCCGCTTCCAGTCGCGTACGAGGAAGAAGCCGGCGCCCGCGACCAGCAGGAACAGGCCGGCCACCGGGCTGGACATGGTGGCAAGCGCCCCGAACGCGACCGCGGCCCACACCCGGCGCTCCCGCACGAGCGCCAGGCAGGCGGCGAACCCGAAGGCGAGCCCGAGTGCGAAGGTCGTGCGCCCCGACGCGACGTTGCACCACACGGCGAGCGAGGCGAGCACCGCGGGGCACAGCGGGCGGCGGACGCCGGTGCGCGCGATGAGCGCGGCGACCAGCCAGGCACCGGCGACGCCCGCCGCCACCGTCACCGTCTTCACGCCCAGCGCGGCCATCAAGTAGGGAGAGATCAGGCTGTAGTTGGCGGTGTGCATGCCGCCGTACCAGAACAGGCCGTACGCGGCCGCGCCGTGCTCGGAGGCGAACCGGGCCCAGGCCTCCTGCGCCGCCAGATCGCCGCCGCCCGTGGCGAGGAAAGCCGCCCACACCGCGTAGAGCGGCAGGGTGGGGACGGTGGCGAGGAGAGGCACCCTGTTGCGCCGCGCGAAGGCACGCAAGGACCCGTTCCGCTCGGTGGGTGCGCTGCCCGACGGCACGAGAGAGATATCGGCGGAGACCACAGCCACCATTTCCGTTTGAGGACTTGGACGACTTGGAGAGGCACGGTTCACCTCTCAAGACGCCGCACGCGACGGAAACGTTGGTTCCCTGGGCCAGGGGGAGGCAGGGGCAGGGCGTAGGAGGGAGTCGCCCCTGCCTCCCTGGCGGCGGGTCAGCCGGTGCTGACCTGCAGTTCCTTGACTCCGTTCAGCCAGGCCGAGCGCAGTCGCCGGGGGTCGGAGACCAGACGCAGATCGGGCAGGGCGTCGGCGATCGCGTTGAAGATGAGGTTGATCTCGACGACCGCGAGGGACTTGCCGAGGCAGAAGTGCGGGCCGCCGCCGCCGAAGCCTAGGTGCGGGTTCGGGTCGCGGGAGATGTCGAACTTCCCGGGCTCGTCGAAGACTTCGGGGTCGTTGTTGGCCGAGGAGTAGAAGAGGCCGACGCGGTCGCCCTTCTTGATCTGTACGCCGCCGAGCTCGGTGTCCTGGGTGGCGGTGCGCTGGAAGGAGACGACGGGGGTCGCCCAGCGCACGATCTCCTCCGCCGTGGTCTGCGGGCGCTCGCGCTTGAAGAGCTCCCACTGCTCGGGGTGGGTGAGGAAGGCGTGCATGCCGTGGGTGATGGCGTTGCGGGTGGTCTCGTTGCCGGCCACCGCGAGCAGGATGACGAAGAAGCCGAACTCGTCGCCGGAGAGGTTGCCTTCGTCCTCTGCCGCCACCAGCTGGCTGACGATGTCCTTGGCCGGGCACTCCTTGCGGGCGGCGGCGAGGTTCATCGCGTAGCTGACGATCTCCATGGCCGCCTCGGTGCCGACCTCCTCGGTGATCGCGTACTCCGGATCGTCGTACGCCGCCATCTTGTTGGACCAGTCGAAGATCTTCGTCCGGTCCTCCTGGGGTACGCCGATGAGTTCGGCGATGGCCTGGAGGGGCAGTTCGACGGCGACGTTGGTGACGAAGTCGAAGCTGCCGCCGGGGGCGGCGTTCGCGAGGGCCGTCTCGACGATGGAGTGGGCGCGGGTGCGCAGGGCGTCCTCGAGCGAGCGTATGGAGCGGGGCGTGAAGCCGCGCTGCACGATCTGGCGGACCCGGGTGTGCTCGGGCGGGTCCATGTTGAGCATGATCAGCTTCTGGACCTCGATCTGGTCGCGGCCGATCGTCTCGTTGAAGCGGATGACCGCGGTGTTGAGGTTGGAGGAGAACAACTCCGGGTGTGTGGAGACGTACTTGACGTCCGCGTGCCGTGTGACGGCCCAGTAGCCCGCGTCGTCGAAGCCGGAGATGCCGCGCGGCTGGTCGATCCAGCGCACCGGTTCCGTCCGGCGCAGCTGGGCGAACTCCGGGAGAGGCACGCGGTCTTGAAGGAGGTCGGGGTCGGTGAAGTCGAACCCGTCGGGCAGCGCTGGACAGGGCATCGGCAACTCCAGGAGTTCAGTTCTGTGTTCTGACGGTCCATCAGGAGATGTACCGCAAGGTAGTAACGGGTTCTATAAGTGGCAAGGCCCGTGACCGGTCCGTTCCCCAAGCTCTCAAAGAGCAGGGGAGGCCCCACTGTGCAGGTCGTGCGCAAGGTACGTGCAAGACCCTTGCGGCGCCGGGGTGCGGCTCAGCAGACTGCTTGCAGAACTAGAACGCGTACTAGTTCTCCGCGCGGGTGCCGGGACGCCCCCGCGGGATGTGGATGGAGAGGACGCTCATGGCCGCGGAACCTGTCATCGTCGAAGCCGTACGCACCCCCATAGGTAAGCGCGGAGGAGCGCTCGCCAATCTCCACCCCGCCTATCTGCTCGGCGAGACCTACCGTGAACTCCTCGGACGCACCGGCATCCACGCCGACTGCGTCGAGCAGATCGTCGGCGGCACCGTCACGCACGCCGGTGAGCAGTCCATGAATCCGGCGCGCACGGCGTGGCTCACGATGGGTCTGCCGTACGAGACCGCGGCGACGACGGTGGACTGTCAGTGCGGCTCGTCGCAGCAGGCGAGCCACATGGTCGCGAACATGGTCGCGGTCGGGGTCATCGACGTGGGGATCAGCTGCGGCGTCGAGGCGATGTCACGGGTGCCGCTGGGGTCGGGCTCCAAGCACGGTCCCGGCAAGCCGTTCCCCGACGAGTGGAACGTGGACCTGCCCAACCAGTTCGAGGCGGCCGAGCGCATCGCCCGTAAGCGGGGCCTGACGAGGGAGAACGTGGACTCGCTCGGGCTCATCTCGCAGGAGCGCGCCGCCGTCGCCTGGGCCGAGGAGCGCTTCAAACGCGAGACCTTCGCCGTCCAGGTGCCGACGACGGAGGAGGAGCAGGCCGCCGGGCAGGGCATGTGGCGCCTGGTCGACCGGGACGAGGGTCTGCGCGACACGACGATGGAGGGCCTGGGCGGGCTCAAGCCGGTGATGCCGACCGCCGTGCACACGGCGGGCAACTCCTCGCAGATCTCCGACGGCGCGGCGGCGATCATGTGGGCGTCGAAGCGGATGGCACGGGCGCTGAAGCTGAAGCCGCGGGCGCGGATTGTTGCGCAGGCGCTGGTGGGGGCCGATCCGCACTATCACCTGGACGGGCCGATCGACGCGACGCGGGCGGTGCTGGGGAAGGCCGGGATGTCGCTCAAGGACATTGATCTTGTGGAGATCAATGAGGCGTTTGCTTCCGTGGTGCTGAGTTGGGCGCAGGTGTTCGAGCAGGACCTGGAGAAGGTGAATGTGAACGGGGGTGCGATCGCACTGGGGCACCCCGTGGGCGCGACGGGGGCTCGGCTCATCACCACGGCCCTGCATGAGCTGGAGCGACGGGACAAGGAGTTCGCGCTGATCACGATGTGCGCGGGGGGTGCGGTGGCTACGGGGACGATCATTCAGCGGCTGTGAGCACCGAAAAACAAAGATGTCCTCAAACGCCGGACGGGCTGGAAATTCCAGCCCGTCGAGGGGGTCCCCCCTGCTCTTTAAGAGCTTGGGGGAGTTTGAGGACGAACTCGGCGGAGCCGGTGATGTTCCGGTCCGCCGGAGAGGCATCGGCTCAGTACCAGCCGTTGGCCTGCCAGAAGTTCCAGGCCTCGGCAGGGCTGCCGTAGCGGTCGTTCATGTAGTCGAGGCCCCACTTGATCTGGGTCTCGGGGTTGGTCTTCCAGTCCGAGCCTGCCGAAGCCATCTTCGAGCCGGGCAGGGCCTGGACCAGGCCGTAGGCGCCGGAGGAGGCGTTCGTCGCGGTGGGGTTCCAGCCACTCTCGTGCTCGACGATCTTGCTGAACGCCTGGTACTGCGCGGCATCCGGGATCAACTTCTTCGCGATCGCCTGTGCCGAGGAAGGCGCCGCGGCCGGAGCGGCGGCCGGAGCGGCAGCCTTCGCGGCGGTCGGGGTCGCGGCCTGGGCCGGACCCGCGGCGATCAGCATGCCGGTCGTGGCGGCGGCGACGGCGACACCGGCGAGGGCCTTCTTCGGGGCGGCGATACGGCGGAGGAGCGAGGCGGACAAAGCGTGACCTTCCGTGGGGGACATGGTGTCGCAAGCACGCCTTGGCCATGGAAAGTGGCGGGGGGAATGCGTAAGCGCCTTGGACCCGAAGGTCGTCGGCGCTGTGCGACTCGATCCAGAGAAGCAGGGCTGTTGCGTCTCCGCAATGCCCCCTTTTGCTAGTTGCTGTCGTACTTGAACGGAACGCCCCCTCTGTGACGTGGCTCTCAATCCGCAGGTCAGGGCAGGGATTGACGCGTGCGCGTCAAGCGAAAACCGGTACGAAACGGACTAGTAGAGGACCAAAGGCCTGTGGGCCGCCTCACCGTGCGCGGGCCCTTTCTGTGACGGAGAGTCAACGGCCGCCTACGCCTTGGGCCCCTCGAATGTGACCTGGGCCTCGAAAGCGGCCCGCCGCGTGGCCCGGCGCAGCGCCTTGAGGACGGCCGGACCGAGGGCGAGACTCAGCAGGACGGTGACCACGGCGCGGGGCAGGTCCCAGCCGAGTGAGGTGGCCAGGCAGTACGCGATGAAGCGGCCCAGGTTGTCGCCGACGGGGTCCCCGGGGACAAAGGAGACGCCCGTCGCCAGGCCGCCCAGGTAGGGCCAGCCCTGCAGGTTCATGACCGTGCCGTAGAGGACGGAGGACACCGCCCCGTAGGCCGCGAGCAGCCACAGTTCGCGGCGGCCGCGGAGGGAGTCGGGCCCCGGCAGCAGCCCCGCGCCCATGCAGACCCAGCCCATGGACAGCATCTGGAACGGCATCCACGGGCCGACGCCCCCGGTGAGCAGCGCCGAAGCGAACATCGACACCGCCCCGAGCACGAATCCGAAGCCCGGCCCGAGCACCCGGCCGCTGAGCACCATCAGGAAGAACATCGGCTCGATCCCGGCGGTCCCCGCACCCAGCGGCCGCAGCGCCGCCCCGGCCGCGGCGAGCACGCCGAGCATGGCGATGGCCTTCGCGTCGAGCCCGACGTCCGCGATGGTCGCCACGACCACGGCGAGCAGCAGCGGAAGCAGCGCCGTGAACAGCCAGGGCGCGTCCTGCGCGTGCGCGCTCAGCCCCGAGCCGCCGCCCGCGATGAGCGGCCACCCGAAGGCGACCACTCCGACGGCGCTGACCAGCGCGAGGGCGCCGATGGAACGGGGGCCAAGCCGGATGGGACGAGCCTGCCGCTCGGGCCCGACGGGCCCCGGCCTACCGCCCGGGGATGCGGGGCTCACGGCTGCGCTCCTTCTGGAGGCATGCCGCCGGGCAGGTCTGGGCGTGTGCTCGGGTCTGTGCCTGGGTGTGGGTGTGTGGTCGGGTCCGGGTCTGCGCCTGGGTGCGAGTCTGCGCCTGGGTGCGGGCGTGTGGTCGAGTCCGGGTCCGTGCCCGGGTCCGCGCTTGCGCTTGAATCCGGGTCCGTGCCCGGGTCCGGGCGTGTGCTCGAGTCCGGGTCCGTGCCCGGGTCCGGGCGTGTGCTCGAGTCCGGGTCCGTGCCCGGGTCCGG
>NZ_JBHYIG010000022.1:13217-16194 GCF_042740015.1 Streptomyces sp. NPDC059037 | reverse complement strand
GCCCGGGTCCGGGCGTGTGCTCGAGTCCGGGTCCGTGCCCGGGTCCGGGCGTGTGCTCGAGTCCGGGTCCGTGCCCGGGTCCGGGCGTGTGCTCGAATCCGGGGCCGCGCCCACGTCCGCGCCTGCGGCACGGCCCGCGCCCACGTCCGCGCCTGCGGCACGGCCCGCGCCCCGGCCGTGCCGCACGTCTGTTTCCGTGCCGTCGGCCCGGTCCGCCCCTGCCGCCCGCAGGGCTTCCCGCACCTGCGGGACCGTCAGCCACTTCTGTGGGGCCAGGATCTTTGTCACCTGGGGTGCGAAGGACGGTGACGACACCACGATGTCCGGGGTCGGGCCGTCCGCGACGATCTCGCCGTCGGCGAGGATCGCCACCCGGTGGACGAGTTCCGCCGCGAGCTCCACGTCGTGCGTGGCGAGGACGATCGCATGGCCCTCGGCCGCGAGCCCCCGCAGGACGGTGACCAGGCGGGCCTTCGCCGCGTAGTCGAGACCGCGGGTCGGCTCGTCCAGGAGCAGCAGGGGCGGGCGGGCCGTCAGGACGATCGCCAGGGCGAGCGTCAGGCGCTGGCCCTCGGAGAGGTCACGGGGGTGGGTGTCGTCCGCGATGCCGGGGAGCAGCTCGCTGACCAGGGCCCGGCAGGTGCCCGGCTCGGCGCCCGCGTCGTGGTCGGCGGCCGTGCACTCGGCGGCCACCGTGTCCGCGTACAGCAGATCGCGCGGTTCCTGGGGGACCAGGCCCACGTGGCGGATCAGTTCGCGCGGGCCCGTGCGGTGCGGGACGGTGCCGCCCACCCGGACCGAACCGGACGCCGGTTCGAGCAGGCCGACCAGGGTCGAGAGGAGCGTGGACTTGCCCGCGCCGTTGCGGCCCATCAGGGCGATCGTCTCGCCTGCGCGGACGGTGAGGTCCACGCGGCGCAGCGCCTCGACCCGGCCGCGGCGGACGGCCAGCGACGTGACGGCCGCGGCGGCCTGGGGCTCGTCACTCTTCTTCGTACGCCGACGAAGGCTCGGCCTGCGCGGCGCCGGCTGCTCGGCAGGGCGCACGGCCGGCGTCTCCTCGGGCGGCTCGGCCCCGGAGAGGCGTTCGCGCAGGGCCCCCGCCCGCCGTCGCGCGTCCCGCACCGTCAGCGGCAGCGGCGACCATCCTGCGAGGCGGCCCAGGGCGACCACCGGCGGGAACACGGGGGAGCGGGCCATCAGGGCGGCCGGGTCGCCGAGCACCGGGGCCTCGCCCGGCGCCGCGAGGAGCAGCACCTGGTCCGCGTACTGCACGACCCGTTCCAGACGGTGCTCTGCCATCAGGACGGTGGTGCCCAGGTCGTGCACGAGCCGCTGAAGGACGGCGAGCACCTCCTCGGCGGCGGCCGGGTCGAGCGCGGAGGTCGGCTCGTCGAGCACGAGGACCTTGGGGTGCGGGGTGAGGACCGAGCCGATCGCGACCCGCTGCTGCTGGCCGCCGGAGAGCGTGGCGATGGGCCGGTCGCGCAGATCGGCGAGGCCGAGCAGGTCGAGGGTCTCCTCGACGCGGCGGCGCATCACGTCCGGGGCGAGGCCCAGGGACTCCATGCCGTACGCCAGCTCGTCCTCGACCGTGTCCGTCACGAAGTGCGAGAGCGGGTCCTGGCCCACCGTGCCGACGACATCGGCGAGTTCGCGCGGCTTGTGGGTGCGGGTGTCGCGGCCCGCCACCGTCACGCGGCCGCGCAGAGTGCCTCCGGTGAAGTGCGGTACCAGGCCGCTGACCGTGCCGAGCAGCGTCGACTTGCCGACTCCGGACGGGCCGACGAGCAGCACCAACTCACCTTCGGGTACGGCGAGTTCGACCCCGCGAACGGTGGGCTCGGCGACGCCTTCGTACGTCACGGAGACATCCTCGAAGCGGATCATGAGGTCTCCTTGGGGGGAACGGGGGCTGCCGACTCACCGGCGGGGAGCGACGCGGTCTTGCGCCAGGCGGCGGGCGAGGGCTTCGTCAGGGCGGCGGCCGCGGGGGCCGGTTCCCCCGCGGGCACGGGCGCCGACTCCTCGGGCGGCACCGGCGCCACGAAAGCAGGCAGCAGCCCGATCAGCACCGCCGCCGCGGGCCACAGCGGCAGTGTCGGTGCGGTCAGGGGGACGACTCCGGGGTGCAGGGCGGCCGTGTCGTACGCCGATGCCCAGATCATCAAGGCCGCCACCGCGATGCCCGACCCGGCGACGAGCCAGGCGCGCACGCCCCAGGGGTCGGGCCGGTAGCGGGTGCGCACGGAGCGGCGGCCGCCGAGGCGGAGTCCTGCCAGGGCGGCGAGCAGCCCGACGGCGAGCACGGGCAGGCCGTAGCCCGCGCCTTCCGACGAGAGCAGGCCGTACGTCCCCGCGCAGACGCCCATCAGACCGCCGAGCGTCAGGGCGGCGGTCGTCCTGCGCACCCGGGCCGGGACATCGGCGGTGCGTCCGAAGCCCCGCGCGTCCATCGCGGCGGCCAGCGCCACCGACCGTTCAAGGGCGCCCTCCAGGACCGGAAGGCCGACCTGGAGCAGTCCCCGTACGCCCTTGTCGGGCCGTCCGCGCAGGCGCCGCGCGGCCCGCAGCCGCTGCACGTCGGTGATCAGGTTCGGCGCGAACGTCATCGCGACGACGACGGCGACCCCCACCTCGTACAGCGCGCCCGGCAGCGACTTGAGCAGCCGGGACGGGCTGGCGAGTGCGTTGGCGGCGCCCACACAGATGAGCAGACCCGCGAGCCGGACCCCGTCGTAGAGCGCGAAGAGCAGCCCCTCGGCGGTCACCCGGCCACCGATCCGCACGCCCTTCGCCCAGTCGGGCAGCGGGACTTCGGGGAGCGTGACAAGGACATGCGTACCGGGGATCGGCGAGCCGAGGACGATGGCGAAGACGAGGCGGATCGCGATGACGACGAGGCCGAGCTTCACGAACGCGCCGTACGACCGCGCCCACGGGGGGGGCGGCCGGCGCGCGGGGACCACGGTGCCCC
>NZ_JBHYIG010000022.1:0-13207 GCF_042740015.1 Streptomyces sp. NPDC059037 | reverse complement strand
GTCGGGGTTTGGGGATCCCCGTTCCTGTTCCACCACACGCGGCGTCTGGTTTTGCCTCTGTGCCTTACAAAACCACCCCCCCCTCCCGCCCGCCCCCCGGGGGCGCCCGCCCCCCCCGCGGCGACGACGTAGCCCGCGACACCGATGAGCATGCCGAGCAGCAGGGGGTTGGTGGTGCGGGACGCGGCCGTGCCGAGGCCAAGGGCCCAGACCCACCAGGCGCCCGGGTGCAGGGCGTTGCTCCGGTGCGCGGCCGGGGCGAGGTACTGAATCTGCGGGCCGTCCGTGGCTGGTCGCGCCCACGCGGCGGAGCCGCTCATGTCACAGCCCCGCGCCCCTTTCGGGGCCCGGAACCGCTTGGTGGGACCGGTCATCGCGGGATCAGCCGCGGCGGCGGCGGGCCTGCCAGACGGCTGCCGCGCCGAGCAGGGCGATGGCCGCCACGCCCGCGATCAGGCCGACGGACGGACCGCCGTCGGATGTGTCCTTCTTGCCCTGGGCCGACTCGCCCGTGGCCGGCTTCTTCTCCGACTCCCCGTTGCCCGCGACCTGATCGCCGCAGCCCGCCTCCGGGTAGCCGTCGATGGCGCACAGCAACGCGTTGCTGTCGTAGCGCAGCGGCTTGGCGACCGAGGCGAGGGCCTCCGCGCTGGTGGCGTCCTCGCCGACCCGCGCGCAGGCCAGCCGGGGTGCGGGCGGCGTCTCGCCCTTGGGTGCGTCCTTCGGCAGGCCGAAGTCGATGACCAGCGCGACGCGCTTGCGGCCGTCCTTGGCGGGAGTGCTCGCGCAGATGTCATCGAAGTCGGCGGGGCCGCGCGGCTTCGCGGAGTCCTGCGAGTCCTCGGACACGGAGAACCGGAAGCCCTGGACGGCCCCGTCGTCGGGGCGTGCGGTGCCCGGGCCCTGCGTCGCGTAGGCCCACTTGGCGCCGTCCCGGTCCCAGAAGGACCAGTAGCGGTAGCCGGCGGCCTGAGCCGGAGCGGCGGCAAGGACCGCGAACAGCGAGGCGAAGAGCGCGGTGAGGACCGCCCCGGCCACGAACCGTGCGGGGCGGCCGGAGCGGACCCGAGTCACAGCTGCGACTTCTTGTTGCGGCTGCTCAGGAGGAAGCCGATGCCCGCGCCGAAGACCAGGCCGACGCCGATGATCCACCACACGCTCACGCCGCCCTCGTCGTCGCCGTCCTTCTTCTCGTCGGCGGGCTTCTCGGTGGCCTGCGGTGCGGGACCCTGCGCGTTCAGCTGCTTGACCAGGTCGGCGCCGCCGAAGTCGCGCGGGTCGAGGCCGGCGGCGTTCGCGGCGAAGATCAGCTGGGCGTATGCGGCGGGTCCGGACGTCTTCGCCCACTCCGCCGAGTTCTTCGCCAGCCACTGGGCCGACTTCTTCGCCTGCTCCGGCTGACCGGCCGCGGCGAGGGCGACCACGGATTCCGCGGTGTTGCCCGGGTCGGGCATGTTCTTGGCGCCGGCCAGCGACGACATCAGGTGGTCGTCGCTCTCGGCCAGGGTCTTCAGGAGGTAGCCGGTGCCGTTGGACGCGGCCTTCTCGGCGGTGTCCGCCTTGACGCACTTCGGGGAGGCCGGCTTCGTCCCCTCGGACGGGGCCACGACCAGGCCCCTGCCGTAGCCGCCGAGGACACCGGCCGCCGTCGCGTCCGCGTTCGGCGTGAGCTTGCCGGTCTTCATGTCGGCGAGGCCGAAGGCGCCGCCGTCCTTGCCGCAGTCCATGGCGAGCTCGGGCAGCGCGTCGTAAGGGGACTTGCCGTCCTGCGACTTCACCGACTGCGGCTTCTCGCCGGCCCCGGTGAGGGCGCCGATCACGATGCCGGTGGAGTTGGCGTCGGAGTCCATGCCGGGGCTGTAGCCCCAGCCGCCGTCCTTGTTCTGCACCGACTTCAGCCAGTCGACGCTCTTCTTGACCGTCTTGGCCTGACCGGTGAGCGCGGTGAGTGCCTGCACGGCGGCCGCGGTGGAGTTGCTGTCGACCATCGTCTTGGAGTCGCAGGGCTCGCCGGCGTCGGCGCGGTACGCGGCGAAACCGCCGCTCGCGCACTGCTGTCCGGTGAGCCAGTCGACGGACTTCGCGGCGGGCTTCACACCGGCCGAATCCTGGGCGAGCAGGGCGTACGACTGCCGGAAGACCCCGTCGAACTTGGGGTCCTTGTCGCCGTACAGACCGGAGGGGAGCTTGGCGGATGGCGACGGCTTCGCGGTGTCGGCGAAGGCGGCCGGGGCGGCGGCCGAACCGAACACGGCGACGGCGGCCAGGACCGCGGCGCTGCGGCGAACGTTCATGATGCGGCGGGTGCCTCTCCCTGCGGGGAGCGGGGCAGCACGGGCGCGCGACGGGCACGGCTCCGGGCGGCTCCGGCTCCGTATACCTCGACGGTGCCGTTCATCGGGGGGTCCGATGAGGCGAGCCGGTCATGCTCCGGGCAAGGCGATCCGGCTTCCGCGGGCCCTTAGAGGCTGCGGTCACGGCTGCGGGTCAGCGCCGGATTCGCACCGGCTTTCCCCCGTACGGGCATGATGACGACGGGGGTCACTCTACCGGCCCGTAGCAGGCCTGCCCGGGCCGCCCGCCCCGCCGCACTCACACCGCCACGTACCGCACCGGATCGCTCCCCACCGCCTCCGCGCGCCCCAGTTTCACCAGGCGCCGCACATGGGCCTCGGCCTCCGACACGGCGATGCTCCGCGAGCCGTAGCGGATCTCGGCCCAGGGGCGGTTCCACTCCATGCGCTCGGCGAGCTGCCAGGGGGTGAGGGGTTCGGCGAGCAGGGCCAGGAGGTCGCTGAGGCGTTCCTCGTGGTGGGCCAGGATCTCCCGTACGCGGGCCGGTGCGTCGGTGAACGCGTGCTGGTGGGCGGGCAGGACCTCGGCGGGGCCCAGGCGGCCGACCCGCTCCAGGGAGTCGAGGTAGTCGCCAAGGGGATCGGTCACCGTGTCGTCGTCGGGGTCCTCGTACAGGCCGATGTGCGGGGTGATCCCGGGGAGCAGATGGTCGCCGGAGAAGAGGCGGCCGTGGCCCGGCAGCCGGGCCGGGTGCTCCTCCTCCAGGTGCAGACAGACATGGCCGGGGGTGTGCCCCGGCGTCCAGATCGCGCGGAGCCTGCGGCCCGGCAGTGCGAGCAGCTCGCCCGGTGTGATGTCCCGGTCGGGCAGCGCGGGGGCCAGGCCCGGCAGCTTCGGCGTGCGGCCCGCGTCGCGGGCGGCGATCAGCGGTGCGACGTGCTCGGCGGGGGCGCCCGCGGCCGTCAGCTTCTGCACCATGTAGTCGAACCAGCGCCCCGGGGCGTTGGAGCGGGTGCGCCGCACCACCGACGCGTCCGCCTCGTGCATCGCGATCCAGGCGCCCGAGGCCTCGCGGACCTTGGCGGACAGGCCGTGGTGGTCGGGGTGGTGGTGGGTGATGACGACGCCGTGCACCGCGTCGACGGACGTGCCGCAGGCGCCGAGGCCCGCCTCCAGGGTGTCCCAGGACGTCGGGTCGTCCCAGCCCGTGTCGATCAGGACCGGGCCGCTGTCGGTGTCCAGGAGATGGACGAGGGTGTAGCCGAGGGGGTTGTCCGGGATGGGGACCTTGATGCTCCATACGCCCCCGCCGTGCTCGGTCACCTGCGGATCGGCCACCTGCGTCATCGGGAGCCCTCGTCTCTCATCGTAACTAGAACTAGTTCCAATGATCGCCCAAGTCGACTGTTTCGTCAGGGGACTTGGAAGTGAGGCGCCGGTCACACTCGCCGGGCCCGATGTCACACATGGCCCGCCGCCCCGCTCCTAGGACGCAAGCACGCACAACAGAGGAGACCCCCGCCATGTCCGGCACTTCCGAGGCAGACGACGCGACGCGCGCCTTCGTCGACCACCGAGAGCTGCTGTTCTCCCTCGTCTACAACATGCTCGGCACCGTCGCCGACACCGAGGACGTGCTGCAGGAGACCTGGCTCGCCTGGGCGCCCCGGCACGCGGCCCGCGACGCCGAGCCGATCGGGAGCCCCCGCGCCTATCTCGTACGCATCGCCGTGAACAAGGCCCTCGCCCGGCAGTCCGTCATCAGCCGCCGCCGTGAGACCTACATCGGTCCCTGGCTCCCCGAACCGCTGCTCACCCGGGCCGTCGAACCCGTCCATGAGCCGGACGCCGCCGAAGCGGTCGAGCGTGCCGAGTCGGTGTCGATGGCGCTCCTCGTGGTCCTGGAGACCCTCTCCCCGCTGGAGCGCGCGGTCTTCGTCCTGCATGAGGTCTTCGGGTACGCGCACACCGAGACCGCCGAGATCATCGGGCGGACCCCGGCCGCCGTGCGCCAGCTCGCCCACCGGGCCCGTGAGCATGTGCGGGCCAGGAGGCCCGCAGGGAACGCGGACGCGCGCCGCCGCAGGGAGGTCACCGAGCGGTTCGCCGAGGCGGTGGCTGCGGGGGACGCCGAGACGCTGCTGCGGCTGCTCGCGCCGGATGTCGTCCTGTGGGCCGACGGCGGGGGCAAGGCGCCGGGGGCGGGGCCGCGCCCGCTGCGGGGTCCCGGCAGGGTGGCCGAGCTGCTCGTCAAGCGTGCCGCGCTCAGGCCCGCGGGGGCGGAGCTGCGCTACTGCCACATCAACGGCGATCCCTCGGTGCTGCTGTTCAACGAAGGCGCCCCGTACGCCGTGCTCGTCCTCGACCTGACGCCGGACGGCGAGCGGGTGCGCGGGCTCTACAACGTCATGAACCCCGACAAGCTCGCCCACCTCGCCTGAACGGCCGTTCCCCGCAAGGGAGTCAAAGGGAGTCAAAGGGATCCAAAGGGATCCAAAGGGAGCCATCCATGTTCATCGCCTATGTGACCGTCACCCTGCTGGCGGCCGCCGCAAACATCTCCGTCGCCTTCGTCGACTACGCGCGCTCGCCCCAGGTCATCGCGAACATGGACCGGGCCCGCGTGCCGCGTTCCTGGCTGTTCCCGCTGGGCCATCTCAAACTGGCCGGTGGGATGGGCCTGTTGGCGGGTTTCGCCGTGCCCTGGATCGGTGTCGCCGCCGGGGCCGGGCTCGTCCTCTTCTTCGCCGGCGCCGTTCTCTTCCATCTGCGGGCGCGGGTCTACACGCTCCAGTTCCCGCTCGGGTTCTGGGTACTTGCCGCGGCGGCGCTGGTCACCGGGATCGCCCACCGGGGGATCTGAGGCCGCGGTGACATCCCCGTGGACTCCTGGAACTAGAACTGGTATCAGTTCTGCCAAAGCGTTCTGAGGCAGTGTCAGAAAGCGTGCCGCGCAGGGCGGAATCCCGCAGGAGGCAGTCAGCCATGACCGAGCTCGTGGAACACGGACAGCTGTTCATCGGCGGGGAGCTTGTGGACCCCCTCGGCAAGGACGTCATCGAGGTGATCTCGCCGCACACGGGCCGGGTCTTCGCGACGGTCCCGCACGCCGCGCCCGCCGATGTCGACCGGGCCGTCGCCACCGCGCGCAAGGCGTTCGACGAGGGCCCCTGGCCCCGGATGACCCTCGACGAGCGGATCGAGGTGATCACAAAGATCAAGGACGCGATCGCCGTACGGCACGAGGAGATCGCCCGCGTCATCAGCTCCGAGAACGGCACCCCGTACACCTCAAGCGTCATGGTGCAGGCCCTCGCCGCGATGATGGTCTGGGACTCCGCGCTCACGGTCGCGCGCAACTTCACGTACGAGGAAGCGCGCGACGGAGCCCTCGGCAAGATCCTCGTCCGGCGCGAGCCGGTGGGCGTCGTGGCGGCCGTGGTCCCTTGGAACGTCCCGCAGTTCACCGCCGCCGCCAAGCTGGCGCCCGCGCTGCTCGCCGGGTGCCCGGTCATCCTCAAGACCTCGCCGGAAGCGCCGCTCGACGCCTACATCCTCGCCGAGATCGCCACCGAGGCCGGGCTGCCCAAGGGCGTGCTCTCCATCATCTCGGCGGACCGCGAGGTCAGCGAGTACCTCGTCGGGCACCCCGGCGTCGACAAGGTGTCCTTCACCGGTTCCGTCGGCGCGGGCAAGCGCGTCATGGAGGTCGCCGCCCGCAATCTCACCCGCGTGACACTGGAGTTGGGCGGCAAGTCGGCCGCGGTCATCCTGCCGGACGCCGACGCGGCGAGCGCCGTCGCGGGGATCGTGCCCTTCGCCTGGATGATCAACGGCCAGGCGTGCGTGGCCCAGACCCGCATCCTCGTGCCGCACTCCCGCTACGACGAGTTCGCCGAGGCCTTCGCCGCGGCGGCCGGCGCGCTCAAGGTCGGCGACCCGCTCGACCCGGCCACCGAACTCGGCCCGCTGGTCGCCAAGCGCCAGCAGCAGCGCTCCCTCGACTACATCCGCATCGGCCAGGAGGAAGGCGCCAAGATCCTCACGGGCGGCGGCCGTCCGGCGGGACTCGACGAGGGCTGGTACGTCGAGCCGACGCTCTTCGGCGGCGTCGACAACTCCATGCGCATCGCCCGCGAGGAGATCTTCGGCCCGGTCATCTGCCTTCTTCCGTACGGCGACGAGAGCGAGGCCGTGAAGATCGCCAACGACTCGGACTACGGGCTCAGCGGCAGCGTCTGGACGGCGGACGTGGAGCGCGGCATCGACATCGCACGCCGGGTGCGCACCGGGACGTACTCCGTGAACACCTTCAGCCTCGACATGCTCGGACCGTTCGGCGGCTACAAGAACTCCGGTGTGGGGCGGGAGTTCGGGCCCGAGGGGTACGGCGAGTACTTCGAGCACAAGATGATCCATCTGCCGGGCACGTATACATCAGCCGCTGCCGCGGCGGGCGAAGGGACCGGTGCCTGATGGGGGACCGCTGGCACGTCGAGGTGGACCGGTCCGTGTGCATCGGCTCGGGGATGTGCGTGCTGACCGCTCCCGGCGGTTTCGAACTGGACTCCGCCCGGCAGTCGCACCCCGTCGCCGCCGACACCGACGCGAACGAGAAGGTCCTGGAAGCTGCGGAGGGCTGCCCGGTCGAGGCGATCACGATCACCCTGACGGGCAGCGGGGAGGTCGTGTTCCCTCCGGAGGACTAGCCGGGTTCGGGCGGGGCCTTCCGGCAAGAGGTGATCTTCACCTTTGTGACGGTCCGGGTACCACCTGGTGTTTCCACCGTGCACACGCTGTGCGCTCGAACAGGTGCGAACGGGACTTTACGTATGCGTTCCGCACGCCCATCCGATGACATCTGTGACTGTCCGCCCCCTTTGCGGTCTGCAACTCTCCTTGCGACGCCGCATGGGGAGGGGAAGCCGTGGACAAGCGGTACGAGGTCTACTGTCTGGCCGACAGGCTCTTCTACGAGACTCCGGACCGCTTGTCCGCGGGCGGCACGAGCGCCCCCGAGTTCGGGACGGCCGGCCGCGCGGTCCCGGAAGGGTGGCGCTCGGCGCGCACCGGCGACTGGCTGACCCTGGGGCCGGTCGACGAGGACGGGCACTCGCGGCCCGCGCCCGCGCAGGGCTGGAAGATCCATGTCTCCGCCACGCTGGACAACGCCGACCGGATGGCTGCGGTGGTGTGGGACTACTGCGTGCCCCGCGCCGTGCCCTTCAAGTTCATCGCGGGACGCCATCTGCTGCATCTGCGCAACAGCAAGTACGCGGGACGGGACGGCAGCGGCAAGTTCGCCACGATCTACCCGGCCGACGAAGACCAACTGCACACGGTGTTACGTGAGTTGGGCAAGGCGCTCGAAGGGTGCGAGGGTCCCTACATCCTCACCGATCTGCGCTGGCAGGAAGGGCCGCTGTACGTCAGGTACGGCGCCTTCACCCGCCGCATGTGCGTCGACGAGCGCGGCGCCCTGGTCCCCGCGATCGAGGACGACCGGGGCAGGCTCGTGCCCGACTCGCGCGACCCGGCCTTCAAGGTGCCCGAGTGGGTGACGCTGCCGCCCTTCCTCGAACCCCAGCTCGCCGAGCGCAACCGGACGACGGTCACCGACCTGCCGTACCGCATGGAGAAGGCCCTGCACTTCTCCAACGGCGGCGGTGTCTACGTCGGCACCGACACCCGCGACGGCCGCAAGGTCGTCCTGAAGGAGGCCCGCCCGCACGCGGGTCTCGCATCGGACGGGGCCGACGCCGTGGCCCGCCTGGAGCGCGAGCGGGACGCGCTGGAGAAGCTGGCGGGCCTCGGCGTCGCGCCCGAGGTGCGCGACTGGTTCGAACTCGGCGGCCACCGCTTCCTCGTCATGGACTTCCTGGAGGGCCGCACCCTCAACTCCTTCTTCGCCGACCGCCATCCGCTGTGCGTCAGTGAACCGGACGCCGACGCGATCGCCGCGTACACGGACTGGGCGCTGCGGATCCACCGGGCCGTCGAGGACGCCGTGACGGCGGTGCACGGGCGGGGGGTCGTCTTCAACGACCTGCACCTCTTCAATATCATGGTCGCGCCCGACGAACAGAGCGTCGCACTCCTCGACTTCGAGGCGGCGACCGCCGTGGACGCGGGCGGACGTCAGGTCGTCGCCCACCCCGGATTCGTCGCGCCCCCCGACCGCACCGGCAAGGACGTCGACCGGTACGCGCTTGCCTGTCTGCGGCTCGCGCTGTTCCTGCCGGTCACCACGCTGCTGGCCATCGACCGGGGCAAGGCGGCGCATCTCGCGCAGGTGATCGCGGCCGAATTCCCGGACGTACCAAGGGAGTTCCTCGCCGAGGCGGTGGCGGAGATCGAGCGGGTCGTGCCCGGCGGTGCGGGTGTCGCCGGGCCCGTCTTCTCGGCCTCTTCGGCAGGGGCGGCCGCACCGTTCGTCGACCCCGCCGACTGGCCGCGCAGCCGGGACTCGATGGTCAAGGCCATCCTCGCCTCGGCGACCCCGGAGCGCGACGACCGGCTCTTCCCCGGTGACATCGCGCAGTTCGCCGAAGGCGGCGGCCTCGGCCTCGCGCACGGCGCCGCCGGAGTGCTGCTCGCCCTCGCCGAAAGCGGCGGCGAACGCTACGAAGAGGGCGAGCGGTGGCTCCTGAAGCACACCGAACCCGCCCCGCCCGGCACGCCGTTGGGCCTCGACGACGGCCTCGCGGGCATCGCCCACGTCCTTGACCGGCTCGGTCACCGCAACCGCGCCCTCGACCTGACGGGGCTCATCCTCCAGGAGAACTGGCAGCGGCTCCCCTCCGACCTGCACGGCGGCCTCGCCGGGCTCGGCCTCGCCCTCGACGCCCTCGCCGAGAGCACCGGCGAGCGCGCGCTCGGCCAGTACGCCCTGAAGGCGGCGGAGCTGCTCGGCGAGCGGCTCACCTCGGGGCACCCGCCCAAGGGGAAGCAGCCCCGGGCCGGCCTGCTGCACGGGGCCACCGGTCCTGCACTGCTCTTCCTGCGGCTGTACGAGCGCAACGGCGATCCCGCGCTCCTCGACCTGGCGGCGCGTGCGCTGCGCACGGACCTCGCCCGGTGCGTGGCGCGGCCCGACGGCAGCCTCGGCGTCGACGAGGGCTGGCGCACGATGCCGTACCTCGGTGACGGCAGCGTCGGCATCGGGATGGTGCTCGACGACTACCTCGCCCACCGGGACGACGCCGCGTTCGAGGCGGCGCGGCCGGGCATCCTGGCCGCCGCACGCTCACGCTTCTGCGTGCAGCCCGGCCTGTTCCGGGGGCGGGCCGGACTGCTCCTGCACGTCAACCGCAGCACCGCGCCGGGCATCACGCCCGATGACGTCGCCGCGCAGATCGAGGAACTCGGCTGGTTCGCCATGTCGTACGAGGGGCAACTCGCCTTCCCCGGCGAGCAGATGATGCGCCTCTCCATGGACCTGCACACCGGGACGGCGGGCTGTCTCCTCGCCCTCGCCGCGGCGCTCGGCGACAGCGGAGCGCACATCCCCTTCCTGCCGCCGCTGCCGCGGCCCCAGAGCCGGTCCCGCCATACAGCGGGGTCGTGACACAACCCATAGGGAACAACGTCCCCAAACGAGAGGGAAGCTCATGGCACTCCTCGACCTGCAGAGCATGGAATCCGACGAGATGACGGGCGGCGGAGGCGGCGGCAGCCAGCTCAGCCTGCTCCTGTGCTGGAGCACCGCCAGCATCACCCTTTGTCTGTGACGCCACTTCGCGACTGACGGCACGGAATTTGAAGGCCCGGACGGCACCGGCAAAGGCCGTCCGGGCCCGCCGCCACCGCCACGGAGGCCACCCGAAGGCGACGAGGCCGACGCGGCCTGGCCTACGAGGACGACGAGGACCCGCACCGCATGGCGACGACGACCCCCCGTCCGCAGCACCACCCCACATCCGACGCCGGCCTGTTGCGCGCCGCGACCCGCCACAGTGCCGCCCGCTGCACGGTGCTCGCGCTGTGCACCGTCGCGGCCGCGGGCGCGAGCCTGCTGCTGCCGCTCGCGATCGGCCGCGCCCTGGACGCCGTCCTGACCGGCCATGCGACCGGCGGCGCGACCGGTGACGGCGGATCCGGCGCCACCCGCTGGATCCTCGTCTGTGCGGCGCTGATCGGTGCAAGTGCCCTCCTCGACGCCGTCGACGGCGTCGTCACCGGGACCACCAACGCCCGCACCACGGCCTGGCTGCGCGGCCGCGTCGCCCGCCATGTGCTCGCCGTCGGCCCGCGCACCACCGCACGCTTCGCCCACGGCGACCTGGTGGCCCGCCTCGTCGACAACGCCGCACACGCGGGCATCGCGCCCGCCACCCTGGCCGGGCTGCTCGCAGCCCTGGTCACACCCGTCGGCGCCGTGGTCGCCCTCGCCCTGATCGACGGCCTGCTCGCGGTGGTGTTCATCGCCGGTGTGCCCGTACTCGTCCTGCTCCTGCGGGCGTTCGTGCGCGTCTCTTCGGACTGCGTGGCGCGCTACCAGCGGGTCCAGGGGGACATCGCGGGCCGCCTGAGCGAGGCGATCGGCGGGGCCAGGACCATCGCGGCCGCGCGCACCGAGGACAAGGAGGCGGCGCGCGTCCTCGGGGCGCTGCCCGAACTCACCCGCCAGGGCCACCGGATGTGGCGGGCACAGGGCCGCTCCCAGGCGCAGGCGGTCATGGTCGCGCCGGTCCTGCAGCTGGCGGTCGTCGCCGTGGCGGGCCACCTGCTTCTCCAACACCGCATCACAGTCGGCGAGTTGCTTGCCGCATCCCGGTACGCGGTGCTCGCCACCGGGATCGGGATGCTCGTCGGGCAGCTGGGCGGCCTGGTGCGGGCGAGGGCGGCGGCGCGGCGCCTGGGAGAGGTGCTCGCGGAACCGGAGACCGTGTACGGGGCGGCCGAACTCCCCGCGGGTGGAGGGCTGTTGGAGCTACGCGGGGTCAGGATGACACGCGGTGGACGTACCGTGCTCGACGGTGTCGACCTGACGGTGCCCGCGGGCGGCACGCTCGCCGTGGTCGGCCGTTCCGGCGCGGGCAAGTCGCTGCTCGCCTCCCTCGCGGGGCGGCTCGCCGACCCCGACGAGGGGGACGTACGCCTCGACGGTGTCCCGCTGCGCTCGCTCGGCCGCGCCGAGCTGCGCCGCGAGGTCGGCTACGCCTTCGAACGCCCCGCGCTGCTCGGCGCGACCCTGGAGGACACGATCGGCTTCGGCGCCCCGCGTCCGGCCCCCGCCCGCATCCGCGAAGCGGCCGGCGCGGCCCGCGCCGACACCTTCATCACCCGTCTGCCCGACGGCTACGCCACCCCCTGCACCGAGGCGCCCCTCTCCGGCGGCGAGGTCCAACGCCTCGGTCTGGCAAGGGCGTTCGCGCGCGGCGGGCGGCTGCTGATCCTGGACGACGCGATGTCGAGCCTGGACACCGTGACGGAACACCACATCGCCGAGGCCCTGCTCCACCGCGCCCCGCACCGCAGCCGCCTGATCATCGCCCACCGGGCCACGACGGCAGCCCGCGCGGACGCGGTGGCCTGGCTGCACGAGGGCCGGATCCGGGCGGTGGGAACGCACGCGGAGCTGTGGGAGCGAGCGGAGTACCGGGAGGTGTTCGCCGCGTGACCAGCCCGCCCGCAGGAGCCCAAAGCCCCTACCGCCGGGGTGTCCGCTTCCTGTGGCGCAGGTGGCCGGTGGTGCTGCGGCTCGCCCTCTGGTCCGTACTGGAGACCGGGCAGACCTTCCTCACCGGGTACGCCCTCGCGCGCGCCCTGGACGACGGGTTCCTCGCGGGGGACGAGGCGGTCGGCCTCGGGTGGCTCGGCGCGGGCGCGCTGGGCGTGGCGGCCGCCGCGTACGGCACCGGGCGGGTGTACCGAGCGGTCGCCGACCTCGTGGAACCCCTGCGGGACACCCTGGTGCGGCAGGTCGTCGACCGGGGCCTGCGGGAGGCGGACGGCGCCGCCGTGTCCCGGCTCACCCAGCAGGTGGAGATCGCCAGGGACACCTTCGCGGGCCTGGTGATGGTGTCCCGCTCCTTCGTCCTCACGGCGGTGGGCGCGCTGGTCGGCCTGTTCTCGCTGGCCCCGCTGCTCCTCCTGGTGGTCGCGCCGCCGCTGCTCGCGGGCATCGCCCTGTTCGTCGCGTCGCTGCGGCCCCTTGCCCGCCGCCAGGAGACGTTCCTCGTCGCGGACGAGGGCATCGCGGGCCAACTGGGCGCGGTCTGCCCGGGGTTGCGGGACGTCGCCGCGGCGGGCGCGGAGCGGGACGTGGCCGCCGACCTGGACCGGGGCGTCGCCGCGGAGTACGCGGCGGCCCGCGCCCTCGCCCGCTGGGGCATCCTGCGCACGGCGGCACTGGCGACCGGCGGCCAGCTCCCGCTGATCCTGCTCCTCGCCACGGCCCCCTGGCTCCTGAACCGCGGAGTGACACCGGGCGCCCTGGTAGGAGCCATCGCCTACGTGACCCAGGCCTTGCTCCCCGCCCTGCACAACTTGATCAACGGCCTGGGCACCAGCGGCTCCCGCCTGGCGGTGGTCCTCCAACGACTTGCGTGGGCGCCGCCGGTTCGGGAGGCCGAGGGCGCGCCGGAGTCGTGGCCCGCGTTGGCGTCCGCGCCTGAGCCGGAATCCGTGCCCGCGCCCGCGTCGGCGCCCGCGCCCGCGTCGGCGCCCGCGCCCGGGCTGGGCTCCGCGCCCGGGCTGGGCTCCGCGCCCGAGCCGGAATCCGCGTTGGCGTCCGCGCCTGAGCCGGAATCCGCGTTGGCGTCCGCGCCTGAGCCGGAATCCGCGTCCGCGTCCGCGCCTGAGCTGGGCTCTGTGCCCGAGCTGGGCTCCTTGCCCGGGCCGGAATCCGCGTTGGCGTCGGTGCCCGCGCCGGGGTTCTCGCGCGAGCCGGAGACCGGGTTTGTTTCGG
>NZ_JBHYIG010000021.1:39272-56832 GCF_042740015.1 Streptomyces sp. NPDC059037 | reverse complement strand
CCGCCCCGGGGGGGGGCGGGGGGCCCCCCCGGCCCGCGGTGCGGAACGCCTGCCCACAGCAAAACAGGCGGGGTCATGAATTCAGGGCCGCCTGCATCATCGCCCTCGCGATCGGCGCCGCCAAGCCATTGCCGCTTACCTCTGACCTTGATGCGTCCGAGGACTCCACGATGACCGACACCGCCACCTCCTTGCCGTCGCCGCCCTTCGCGTACGACGTGAACCAGGCGTACGGCGTCTTGCTGTTGTTCTCGCCGTGCTGGGCCGTGCCCGTCTTGCCGCCCACGTCCGCGCCGCTGATCCGCGCGTTCGTGCCCGTGCCCTCCTCGACGACCGTCTCCATCGCGGACTGCAGCTCGCCCGCCGTGTCCTCGCTCATCACCCGCTCGGAGTCCGGGTCGTCGTACGACTCCAGGACATCGCCGTTCGAGTCGGTGATCTGGGACACCATGTGCGGCGACACCAGCTCGCCGCCGTTGGCGATCGCGGCCGAGACCATCGAGATCTGCAGTGGCGTCGCCGTCACGTCGAACTGGCCGATGCCGGTCAGGGCCGTCTGCGCCTTGTCCATGCCGGAGGGGTAGACGCTCTTGGACGCGCGCACCGGCACGTCCAGCTTGTCGGCGTTGAAGCCCATCTTCTCGGCCATCGACTTGACCTTGTCCTGGCCGAGGTCGACGGCCATCTTCGCGAAGACGTTGTTGCAGGAGTACTGCAGCGCCGTACGGATCGTCGCGTTCTCGCAGGGCGCGCTGGCGTTCTCGTTCTTCAGGACCGTGGTCGTGCCGGGCAGTGTGTACGGATTCGGGCTGGCCGTCTTGGTGTCCGCCGAGCCGTAGAGCCCGTCCTCCAGGGCCGCCGCCGCGACGACCAGCTTGAACGTGGAACCCGGCGGCAGCGGCTGCCGCAGCGCGCGGTTGACCATCGGCTTGTCCTCGTCGCCGGTCAGCGCCTTCCACTCCTTGGAGTCCGTGGAACCGCTGATCTCCGAGGGGTCGTACGACGGCGTCGAGACCATGCCGAGGATCTTGCCGGTCTTCGGGTCGACCGCGACCGCCGCGCCCTTCTTGTCGCCCAGGGCCTTGTACGCGGCCTTCTGCACGGCCGGGTCGATCGTCGTGACCACGTCACCCGGGTCGGCGCGCTTGTTGGTGACCGTGTCCAGGGGGTTCTTCAGCCGGTTGTCGGTGCCGTCGAGGATGTCCTTGTAGATGCCCTCGATCTGCGTCGCTCCGTACACCTGAGAGCTGTAGCCCGTGACGGCCGAATAGAGATCGCCGTCCTTGTACGTGCGCTTGTACGCGAGGTCGCCGCCCTTCGTCCGCTCGGAGCCGGTGATGGCGTCACCGCCCACGATGATGTCGCCCAGCGGGTTCGCGTACTGCTCGATCGCGTTGCGCCGGTTCAGCTTGTCGTCCGCGAGAGCCTTCGAGTCGTAGAACTGCACCCACGTCGCCCGCACCAGGAGGGCGAGCACGAGCAGCAGCGCGAAGACCGAGGCATGCCTGATCGTCTTGTTCATCCCGTGAAAGGACGAGCCGCACGGATGCTTTCGTTCCGTTCTGCCGGGTTTCTTAGAGATTCCTCATAGTCGGAGCAGGGGTGTCAGGCGTCCTTCAGGCGTCCTTCAGGCGTCCTTCATGAAGCCCGCCTCGTACGCGGCGATCACCGCCTGCGTGCGGTCCCGCGCCCCCGTCTTGGCGAGCACCGAGGCCACATGGGTCTTCACCGTCGCCGGACCCACCCCCATCCGGTCGGCGATCTCCGCGTTGGTGAGCCCCGCGGCCATCAGCCGCAGCACCTCGCTCTCGCGCCCGGTGAGCCTGGCCACCCAGGCCGGGGGCGCGGGCTTGGCGCTCGCGTGCTCGGCGGCCAGGGCGCGCACGGCGGCGGGGAAGAGCAGCGAGTCGCTGCGCGCGACAAGGCGCACCGCCTGGACGAGCGAGTCCGCGTCGGCCCGCTTGAGCAGGAACCCGGAGGCCCCTGCGCGCAGCGCCTCGTACACATAGGCGTCGTTCTCGAAGGTCGTCACGACCACGATGCGCGGCGGATCGGCGAGTGTCTGCAGGATCTGCTCGGTGGCGCGGATGCCGTCGATCTCCGGCATGCGTACGTCCATGAGCACCACGTCCGGCTTCAGCTCGCGCACGACGGACACCGCCTCGGCGCCGCTCGCCGCCTCGCCGACGACCTCCAGGCCGTCCTCGGCGGAGAGGATCACGCGCAGGGCCGTGCGCACCATGCGTTCGTCATCGGCGAGGACGATACGGATGGGGCCGGCGGCGGTCTCGATCATGCGGATTCCTTCGGTTTCTGCGGTTCCTGCGGCTTCATCGGCTTGTTCAGTTTGTTCGGCTTCTTCGGGTCGGGGGCGTGCGGGCCCTTCAAGGGGAGTCGTACGCGCAGGCGCCAGGTGCCGTCGAGCGGTCCTGCTTCGGCCGTGCCGCCCAGGAGCCGGGCCCGGTCGGTGATGCCGCGCAGGCCGTGGCCGCCGCCGGGGCGGGAGGTGGTGCCCGCGGCGGGCAGCGGGTTCTGCGCGAGGATCTCCAGGTCGGTGCCTTCCAGGCTGATCCGCAGGGTCACCGCGGCGTCGGGGCCCGCGTGCCGCAGCACGTTGCTCAGGCCCTCCTGGACGATGCGGTACGCCTCGCGGGAGACCATCGGGGGCAGGGCGTCCGTGCCCTGCGGGCCGAGGTCCACGACCGACTTCACGCGCAGGCCGCCCGCGCGGGTCCGCTTGAGCAGCCCGTCCAGATCGGCGGCGAGGGTGGGGGCCGGGGCGGTCGGTGCCGTCTGGTCGCCGTCCCGCAACACCCCCAGGACCGCGTCGAGTTCACCCACCGTGCGCCGGGTCGTCTCCTCGATCGCGGTCAGCGCCTCGCGGACGAACTCCGGGTCCTTGTCGAGGACCCGGCGGGCCGCGCTCGCCTGGAGCGTGACGGCGCTCAGGGCGTGCCCCACCGAGTCGTGCAGCTCCCGCGCGAGCCGGTTGCGCACGGCGAGATCCGCCGCGCGCTGCTCGGCCGCCGCGAGCCGGTCGGCGGGCGTGGGTCCCAGGAGTTCCGGCGCCCAGCGCGCGAGCAGGGCCCCGGCACCCGCCGCGCACCCCGCGAGCGCGACGAGGGAGGCGCATCCGATGACCGGTGAGAGGGTCAGCAGCCAGCCCTCGCCGAAGACTTCGGGCATCCCGACCCGGCTGCCCCGCAGCGCCGCGGCGAACGGCAGCGCGATCAGCACCCCCGCGAACGGCGGCAGCGCGAGGGACATCCCGCTGATGATCCCGCCGAACCCGAGGTGCAGCGTGAACCACGCGACGGTGCGGCCGCGCGCCGTGCGGGACCGCGCGGGCCCGTCGGCGAGGCTCTCGCCCGGCACGTCGCACAGCGCGCGCACGGCGGCCACCGACATGGGCCGGGTGAGCGGGAAGAGCGCGGTGATCGCGGCGAGCGGCAACCCCACGGCGAACGCGGCCAGTTGGGCCGTGATCGAGCCGAAGACGGCGTCCTCGCCGAGCAGCGGGCCGACGATGACGGAGCCCACGAAGACGTACGGCATGGCGAGCGCGCCGCCGAGGATCAGATGGATCCAGCGGCGGCGCGCCCGACGCCCGAAGAGGGCTGTGGCGAAAGCCTTCACGCGGGGTCCTTGGAGACGGGGGCCTTGAAGAAGCGCACCCCGAGGGTGACCACAAGCATCCCGACGATCATCTGCACAGCGTAGGTCAGGAGCATCGGCGCCGTCGGCCGCTCTGCGATGTCGTCGACGCCGACGAGCAGGGCGAACAGCAGCCAGCCGCCCCAGCAGGCGACGGCGCCGGAGCCGAGCCAGCCGAGTGCGAGCGGCACCTTCACGGGCAGTGCGGGCGCTCGCCGGAAGGCGATGAGGAGTCCGCCGGCCACGGCGGCGGCGAGGTAGCCGATGTCCAGGACTTCGAGGACGTAGAAGTCGGTCGTACGTTGCTCGATGCGCGCCTCGTTGAGACCGAAGGTGGCGCCGGTGGCCCACAGGAGGTGCAGGGCCGCGGGGGCGAGGGCGAGGAGCGCGGCAGTTATTCCTGTGCGGCGGTCATTCTTGGTTGCGGTCCGGGTCATCCGGGGGAGGTCCCCGATGCGGCCGCGCCACAGGTGGCCCCAGCGGTCGCGGGCGTAGCGGACGAAGAGGGCGCCGAGGGCGAGGCCTTGGAGGATGAAACCGGTGTAGACGACGCCGAAGACCCAGTCGTCGAGGAACACGTCGGAGCCGCTGCTCGACCCTTGGTTGTTGCTGCCGCCGAAGGCCTTGACCAGGAGCTGGAGCGGGAATCCGGCCATGATCGGCGTCAGCAGTCCGGTGGCCGCCCACATGGGGAGGGCGAGCAGCCAGGCGGGGGTGCGCAGGCCCCAGGGGCGGGTCAGGAGCAGGGCCAGGACGATGACGCAGGCGTCCATCAGCACCGTGAGGCTGTTGGCGAAGATCATGGCGGTGCGGTGCTGGAGGAGGCTGCTGCCTTCGGGGATGCCGATGTGGCTGCCGGCGATCCAGGCGATCTTGAGGCTGAGGTAGGGGAGGCAGGCGAGGACGGCGATGGCTCGCAGGGCGCGGGGCACTGCCGTGCGGGCTGTGGCGGGGACGAGCGTGAGCGTCATGCCTCTACGTTCCCGGTGGCGGGCCGCCGGGGGCGTCCTGCGGGGCGATGATCCGGGTCCGCCGTGTGGGGGAGGGGGGGTTCCTTCCCCGACCCCGCCCCTTCCCGAAACTTTCCGGCTGCGCCGGCCGCGAGGTGACCGCAGATCACCGCCTTCGGCGAGTTCGTCCTCAAACGCCGGACGGGCTGAAGGGTGGGTGGGCAGCTGCGGGGCAATCGGGTGGGTGGGCGGGGTTGGGGAAAGGTCACCCCAGCATCAGCACCGCCTCGTCGATCTCCTCGCCCCGCGCATGCGCGAAGCCCCGCTCGGCGGCCGTCACCCGGAAGCCGCACTTCTCGAGGACCCGCAGGGACCCGGCATTGTCCGCCGCCGCCCGGGCGTGCAGCGGGCGCTCCGGGACCTCCGCAAGCAGCCCCAGCAACGCGGCGGTCGCCAGGCCACGCCCCCAGTACGCGCGGTCGATCCAGTACGTGACCTCCCGCTCGCCCGGCTCCCCGTACACCGCCACGCTCCCCACGACGTCCCCGTCCGCGAGGACCGTCCGCACGACGACGTCGGGCGACGTCCGCAGCCCGTTCCAGTGGGCCTCGAAGAGGTCCCGGTCCGCCGTCTTCGGCGAGGTGAACGCGGCGACGCGGTTCGCCTCCGGATCGTTCATCTGCCGGTAGAAGACCGGCAGATCGCTGTCATGCACCGGGCGCAGACTGACATCCATGTCCGACGTGTTCGCCGTGCTCGTCGTGCTCGTCGTGTTCACCATGGTTCAGAGCCTACGAGTCGCCAGTGTCAGCCGGTCCCGCGCGTCGAACAACGCGTCCTTCACCATCTGTTCGTGCGCGGGCGTGAGCCGCGCCACCGGCACGGAGCAGCTGATCGCGTCCCGCGCGGGCGTGCGGTAGGGGATGGCCACGCCGAAGCAGCGCAGGCCCAGCGTGTTCTCCTCGCGGTCCACCGCGAAGCCCTGCTCGCGCACCGTGCGCAGCTCCTCGATCAGCTTCTCGCGGTCGGTGATCGTGTGCTCGGTCAGCGCGGGCAGCGTCTCCGGGAGCATCTTGCGGACCTGCTCGTCGGTGTGCGTGGCGAGCAACGCCTTGCCCAGGGACGTGGAGTGGGCGGGGAGCCGGCGGCCGACCCGGGTGAAGGGGCGGAGGTAGTGCTGCGACTGGCGGGTGGCCAGGTAGACGACGTTCGTGCCGTCGAGGCGCGCCAGGTGGATCGTCTCCGTGGTGTCGTCCGAGAGGCGGTCCAGGGTGGGACGCGCCGCCGCCACCACCTCGTCGCCGTCGATGTACGAGGTGCCGACGAGCAGGGCCCGCACCCCGATGCCGTACCGCGTGCCCGTGGCGTCCGTCTCCACCCAGCCGAGCTCCACCAACGTACGAAGAAGCATGTAGAGGCTGGACTTGGGGTACCCGACGGCTTCCTGGACGGCGGCCAGGGAGTGCATTCCGGGGCGGCCCGCGAAGTATTCGAGCAACTCCACCGTCCGCACCGCGGACTTGACCTGTGCCCCGCCAGTCTCGCCAGCCGACATCGCCCTTGACCCCTTAGTTCGACGAGAAATAGTCTCCGAAGTCTCCGGTATTCATCATGGGAGACGCTGTTCAGCATATCGAACAGTGCAGGTGAGTGGCAGTACATCGGAGTACATCCGTGGCAACACATCTGGAGGAGCCCGCGGTGGCAGCAGCACCAGTCTGGAGTGTCGACCCCCGAACCGGGAAGCAGCGCGAGCAGGTTGCGGTGGAAGCCACAGCCCAAGAGGTGGACCAGGCGGTACGTGCCGCGCTGGCCGCCAAGGACGCGCTCGCCGACCGCGCCGTACGCGCGGCGTTCCTGCGCACCGCGGCCGAGCTGCTCGACGGGGCGAAGGACCAGCTCGTGGAGGCCGCGGACGCGGAGACCGCGCTCGGCCCCGTCCGGCTGACCGGCGAACTCGCCCGCACCTGCTATCAGTTGCGGGCCTTCGCGGGCGTGGTCGACGAGGGTGAGTTCCTCGGGGTCGTCATCGACCACCCGGATGGCAGCGCGACCCCGCCCATCCCCGACCTGCGGCGCTACAAGATCCCGCTGGGTGTCGTGGCCGTCTACTCCGCGTCCAACTTCCCGTTCGCCTTCTCGGTGCCCGGCGGCGACACCGCGAGCGCGCTCGCCGCGGGCTGCCCCGTGGTCGTCAAGGCGCACCCGGACCACCCGGCCACGTCCGAGCTGGTCGCGGCGCTGATCCGGGCGGCCGCGGACCGGCACGGCATCCCGGACGGCGTCCTCGGTCTCGTGCACGGCTTCGAGGCGGGCGTGGAACTGGTCCGGCACCCGCTCGTCTCGGGCGCCGGGTTCACCGGCTCGATCCGTGGCGGCCGCGCCCTCTTCGACGCGGCGGCGGCCCGTCCCGTACCGATCCCCTTCCACGGCGAACTCGGCTCCCTCAACCCGGTCGTGGTGACCGAGGCGGCGGCCGCCGAGCGCGCCGAGGAGATCGGGGCGGGGCTCGCGGGCTCGATGACGCTGGGCGTCGGCCAGTTCTGCGTCAAGCCGGGCCTGGTCTTCGCCCCGTCGGGCGCGGGCGGCGACCGCTTCATCAAGTCGCTCACGGATGCGGTCAGCGACACCGAGGCCGGGGTGCTCCTCGACCACCGGATGCGGGACAACTTCGTGGCGGGCGTGCGGGAGCGCGGCGGGCTGCCGGACGTGGACGCTCCGGTGACGCCGGGCGCGGGCAGCGAGCACATGGTGAGCGCGGGGTTCCTGACGGTTCCCGCGGCGCGGCTGGCCTCCGAGGGAGAGCACGATCTGCTCCTGGAGGAGTGCTTCGGGCCGGTGACCGTCGTCGCCCGCTACGAGGACGACGCGGAGATCACCGCGGTCCTGTCCCGCCTGCCGGGCAACCTCACGGCCACCGTGCAGCTCTCCGCGCGGGAGGCGGCCGGCGAGGGGCGGGGTGCGGCGCTGCTCGCCGAACTGACGCCGCTGGCCGGGCGCGTGCTGGTCGACGGCTGGCCGACCGGGGTCGCCGTGGCGCCCGCGCAGCATCACGGCGGACCGTACCCGGCGACGACGTCCACCTCGACGTCCGTGGGCGGTACGGCCATCGAGCGCTGGCTGCGTCCCGTCGCGTACCAGAACACCCCGGAGGCGCTGCTGCCGCCCGAGCTGCGGGACGACAACCCACTGGGGCTGCCGCGCCGCTACGACGGGCGCCTGGAACACTGACGCCCATGGACGTCGATATCCCACAACTGCCCTTCTCCCTGCGCACGTACGGCCCTGACGGGCATTGGTCGTACGAGGACGGGGTCCTCACCGGCTGGGCGGGCGCCCGGCAGGACCGCTTCGTGCCGCCGACGGGCGAGGCGCTCGACCCCGCGTCGGACGCGCCCCGCCTGCTCGGCGCCCCCGAGGGCGACTTCCAGCTGATCGCCAAGGTCACGGTGGGGTTCGCGGCGGCGTTCGACGCGGGTGTGCTGTACGTGCATGTCGGCGACCGGGAGTGGGCCAAACTCTGCCTGGAGCGTTCGCCGGACGAGGCGACGGTGTGCACGGTCGTCACCCGTGGCCGCTCCGACGACGCCAACGCGTTCGTGGTGGACGGCAGCAGCGTGTGGCTCCGGGTCAGCCGCACGGGCTCCGCGTTCGCCTTCCACGCCTCGTCGGACGGGAAGCGGTGGACGTTCGTCCGGATCTTCTCGCTGGGCGATGAGAAGGCGGCGGGGGCGGCGCTGGTGGGGTTTCTGGCGCAGTCGCCTGTGGGGGAGGGGTGTGTGGCGACGTTCGAGTCCCTCGAGTTCCGCCCGAACTGGCCGGTGGGCCTCAGGGACGGTTCTTAGTACCCCGCGGGGTGGGCGCCGGACTGAACCGCCGCTCCGCGGCGGATCTTTCCCGCCCACGCACCCGAAACTCGGCGTTTGCCCGCCCACCCCGTTGATGGCTCTTGCCGTCGCCCGGACGCAGATGTTGGTTTTCAGCCCGTCCGGCGATTGAGGACGAACGCGGCGGAGCCGGTGATCGACGGCCACCCCGCGGCCGACGCAGTCGGAAGGGATTCGGGTAGGGGTGGGGTTGGGGAAAGGTCAACGATCGCGCCGCAACCCCAACGTCGCCACCCCAGTAACCGCCAGCAGCCCCGCCGAAATCAGCAGGCTCACCCGCATCCCGGAGACGAAGTCCCCGGCCACCAACCCCCCGAAGGCCGCGATCCCGAGGCCCCCCGCCACCTGCCGCGCCGAGTTGAGGACCCCCGCAGCCAGCCCCGCCCGCTCGGCCGGCACAGCCTCCATCATCGCGGACGTCAGCGGCGGAATCGTCAGCGCGCAGCCAAGCGCCAGCGGGACCATGAGGAATGCCAGGCCGAGTGCCGGCGTCGACGCGTCGGCGAAGAGGAGGACCAGCAGGCCGAGTACGGCCAGGGACTGTCCCGCCAGCATCGGGACCCGCGGCCCCACCCGCGCCGCCAGCTTCCCCGCCACCACATTCGTCACCGCGATGAGCCCCGTCATCGGCAGGAACATCAGCCCGGCCCACAGCGCCGAACGCCCCTGCACCTGCTGGAAGAAGAGGCTGAAGACGAAGACGAGACCGTAGAAGGCGACGCTGCACGCCGCCCCCGCCGCGACAGTGATCGCTACCGTCCGGTTCCGGAAGAGCCCGAGCGGCACCACCGGATGCGGCTGCCGCGCCTCCGTCCGCAGGAAGAGCGCACCTCCCGCCACCGCGACGACCAGGGCGAGCAGACCCGTCGTACCGCCCTCGATCACCGCGAAGGTCAGCGCCGTCAGGGTCACCACCGCAAGCGCCTGCCCCAGCAGATCGAGGGGCGCGGGGCGCCGTTGCGAGCGCGGTGCCCGCAGCAGGAGCACCAGGGCCACCGCGCCCAGGGGGACGTTGATGAAGAAGATGCCGCTCCAGTCCCACGCCGTGGTCAGCGCGCCGCCCGCGACCGGACCGAGCGCCACCGCGACGGAACCGCCCGCCGCCCACAGCGCCACCGCACGCGCCCGCCCCGCCGCGTCCGCGTACGCCTGACGGACCAGCGAGAGCGAGGCCGGCAGGACCACCGCGGCCGCCATCCCCTGCACCACCCGCGCGCCGATCAGCGCGGGCAGCGACGGTGCGAGGCCGCACGCCACGGAAGCCGCCGTGAAGACCGTGATGCCGATCGCGTACGCCCGGGTCGCGCCGATCCGGTCGGAGAGCGCGCCGGTGGACAGCATCAGCGCGGCGAAGGCGAGGGTGTACGCGTCCACGACCCACTGGAGCCCGGACATGCCGCCGCCGAGCGCGTCGCCGATCGCGGGCAGCGCCACGTTCACCACGGAGGCGTCGAGCGTGATCAGGGCGAAGCCCAGCATGGCGGCGACCAGGGTGAGGACAGGTGACGTCCGGCCCTTGCCCGGGGGTGCGGACCGGGGGTGCGGCCGCGTCAAGTCGCCCGTGTGACCGGGGGGTTCGGTGAGGGAGTTCGTTGCCATGCCCTTGAGTCTGCGGGCGGCGGCGCGGCTACAGTAGTGGCCTGAATGCCATACATCCGGAGGTTCTGGCCATGCCCCGCTCCCAGGGTGACCACCGTGCCCACCGCGCGCATCGCGTCGTCGTCATCGCCCCCTCACCTGTGTCGATGTTCAACCTCGCGATCCCGGAGATGCTCCTCGGCAAGGTCGAGGTGCCGGGCGGCCCCGGCTACGAGGTGGTCGTCTGCACCCCGCGCCCCGGAGCCATCGCCACCACCGGCGGCCTCAGCCTCCACGTGCAGCACGGGCTCGACGCCGTAGGCGATGCCGACACGCTCCTCGTCGCGGGCACCGGCCACCGCTACGAACCCGACCCGCTGACCGTCGCCGCCGTCCGCGAGGCCGCAGACCGGGGCACCCGCATCGCGTCCATCTGCAGCGGCGCCTTCGTGCTCGCCGAGGCGGGCCTGCTCGACGGGCGCAGCGCCACCACGTACTGGCAGCTGGCGGAGGAGCTGCGCAGCCGCTATCCCGCGCTCGACCTCAAGGGAGACGTCCTCTACGTGGAGGACGGCCAGGTGATGACGTCCTCCGGGTACGCCGCCGGGATCGACCTGTGCCTGCACATCATCCGCACCGACTACGGAGCGGCGGTGGCCAACGAGGTCGCCAGGGCCGCGCTCGTCGCCCCCGTACGGCCGGGCGGCCAGACCCAGTTCACCCAGACTCCGTTGCCGCCCGAGCGCGGCAACGCCTGCGCCGACACCCGCGGCTGGGCCATGCGGCGCCTCGACGAGCCGCTCACCCTCACCGACCTGGCCCGGCACGCGGGCGTCAGCGTGCGCACCCTCACCCGGCGCTTCCACGCCGAGAGCGGGGTCAGCCCGCTGCAGTGGCTGCTTCACCAGCGCATCGAGCGGGCGAAGGAGCTCCTGGAGACCACGTCGTTCCCGATGGACCGGGTGGCCCAGGCGTGCGGCCTGGGCACGGCCGATTCGCTGCGCGGTCATCTGGTGCGCCGCACGGGGCTCACGCCGAGCGCCTACCGTGCCCAGTTCAGCCGCCTCGGAAGCCGCTCCGGAACGCGCCCCGGAACTCAGAAAGCGCGGCGCACGTCTATCGCAGCGTGATCCACTCCGCACTTCCCACACCGCCCACACCGAAGCAGGCAGTGATGCCGACCGTCATCCGCACCGCACTGCCCGCCGACGCCCCCGTGCTCGCGGCCCTGCACGCCCGGGCCCGCGCCACGTACTACCCCGAGGGGCCGCCGGACGCGGGCGTCGACGGGACGGCGATGTGGCGGGGTGCCATCGAGCGCCGCGACGGGCATGTGCTGTGCGCGGTCCGGGACGGCCGCGTCGTGGGCCTCGCGTCCTTCCGTACGCCTGATGGCGACGCGGCGGACACGGTGCAGCTCTTCCAGTTCCACGTCGAGCCCGCCCACTGGCGCGCGGGCGTCGGCGCCGCGCTGCACGCCGCGTGCGTGGAGCAGTGGCGGGCCGACGGCATCCGCGAGGCGGGCCTGGACGTCCACCGCGAGAACCGCAGGGCCCAGGCCTTCTACGTCCGCCACGGCTGGCGGCCCGCCGAGCGCGCGGACGGCGCCGGCACCCATCTGCGGATGCGCCTGGCCGTGTCGGACGCGGCCGGGGAATGAGAGACGAAGGTCGTACGTTGTTCAACTGACCGGAGGGACCCTCCGCACCACCCGTACGACCTGGAAAGAGCTGCACACATGCGCGTCGAGATCTGGAGCGACATCGCCTGCCCCTGGTGCTACGTGGGCAAGGCCCGCTTCGAGAAGGCGCTCGCCGCCTTCCCGCACCGTGACGACGTCGAGGTGGTGCACCGCTCCTTCGAGCTCGACCCCACGCGCGTCAAGGGCGACAGCGGCCCGGTGATCCCGATGCTCGCCAAGAAGTACGGCATGAGCGAGCAGCAGGCCCAGGAGGCCGAGCGGAACCTCGGCGTGAACGCCGCGTCCGAGGGCCTCGACTACCTCACCGAGGGCCGCGACCACGGCAACACCTTCGACATGCACCGGCTGCTGCACTTCGCCAAGGAGCAGGGCAGGCAGGACGAGCTGATCGGGCTCCTGTACCGGGCCAACTTCGCCGACGAGCGGTCCGTCTTCGACGACGACGAGCGGCTCGTGGAGATCGCCGTCGCGGCGGGTCTGGACGCGGCGGACGCCCGCGCGGTCCTCGCCGACTCCGACCGGTACGCCGACGACGTGCGCGCCGACGAGCGCGAGGCCGCGGAACTGGGCGCGAACGGCGTGCCGTTCTTCGTCCTCGACCGCAAGTACGGCGTGTCGGGGGCCCAGCCCGCCGACGTCTTCGCGCAGGCCCTCGAACAGGCATGGGGCAGCCGCTCGCCGCTGACCACCCTCGCGGACGGCGACGCCTGCGGCCCGGACGGCTGCGCGGTTCCGCAGCCCGGCGCCGGTGCCTGAGGGCTGACGCGTAAGCAGGGCTGACAGCTCCCCCGTACACATCATCAATGGACGTGGGCGCGGACAGGCCCGAGAGTTGGTCCCATGGGGATCATCAACGGTGCCGACTTCGCGCCCACGTCGACGTATCTGAACACCGCGAGCTGCGGGCTGCTGCCCGGCCGCGCGGTGGCGGCCATCCACTCCCTCGCGGCCCAGAACGGCGCGGGCAGGAGCGGCGGATCGGGCAGCTTCGAGGTCGTGGACGCCGCACGCCGGTCCTTCGCGCGGCTCGTCGCGGTGGACCACGGGCGGGTGGCGTGCGGCGGCTCGGTCGCCGTGCACACCGGGCTGATCGCCGCCTCGCTGCGGCCGGGGGCCGAAGTCCTGTTCCCCGAGGGCGACTTCAGCTCGATCATCAACCCCTTCGTGGTGCGCGGCGACCTCAAGGTGCGCTACGTGCCCCTGGAGGACCTCGCCGAGGCGATCGGCCCCACGACCGACCTCGTCGTGTGGTCCGCCGTGCAGTCGGCCGACGGCCGCATCGCCGACGACGCCGCGGTGCGCGCGGCGGCCGCCGCCCACGGCGCGCGCACCTTCAACGACGCCACACAGGCAGCGGGCTGGCTGCCCTTCGACGCGGGTCTGTACGACTACACCGTCACCGGAGCCTTCAAGTGGCTGCTGTGCCCGCGCGGCACGTCGTTCCTGACGGTGCGCGATGAGGCACAGGAGACCCTCGTCCCGCTGCACGGCGGCTGGCTCGCATCGGCCGACACCTGGAACTCGACGTACGGCCCGCTCACCGAACTGGCCCCGGACGCACGGCGCTTCGACGAGCCGCCCGCCTTCCTCGCCTACCACGGGGCGGCCGAGTCCCTGGCGTACCTGGAGGAGATCGGCATCGACGCGGTGTACGCCCACGACACGGCGCTCGCGGACCGATACCGCGCCGGACTCGTAACGCTGGGCCACGAACCGGTGCCGGGCACGTCGCCCATCGTGTCGGTGCCCGGACTCGCCGACAAGGAGCCCGAGTTGAACCGCGCCGGGATCATCACCTCCGCGCGGGCGGGGCTGCTGCGAGCCTCGTTCCACCTGTACAACACGGAGGCGGACGTGGACCGGCTCCTGGACGTGCTGTCCGGCTGAACACTGGCGCGCGGGGCGGCGGCACGCTAGGAAGGCAGGACGGGGTGGCCGCACGAGGCGGTGGTGGACAGTGGCAGTGGCGGAACAGCCCTTCAACGACACCGATCTGCACCAACGGCTGGTGTACGGGGACGAGACGGCGCTGGCCGAGGCGTACGACGCGTACGGCGGCCTCGTCCACCGGATCGCGGGCCGCGTCACGCGCAGCCCCGCCGGGGCGGAGGACGTGGCCCAGGAGGTCTTCGCCCACCTGTGGTCGCGGCCCTACGCGTTCGACGCGCGGCGCGGCAGTCTGCGCACCTGGCTGTCGATGCTGGCCCACCGGCGTGCGGTGGACTGGGTGCGCGGCGAGGAGCGCCACCGCAAGGCGGCGCACGCCGACGACGCGACGCTGCACACGATCCCGACGCAGGACCCGCCCCCGGAAGACGTGGTCATGGCACGAGAACGCTCCCTGCTGCTGCACTCCGCGCTGGCCCGCCTGCCGCTCCCGCAGCGGCAGGTGGTGCACCTCGCCTACTTCGCGGGACGCACCTACCGCCAGGCGGCGGCGGAGCTCGGCATCCCCGAGGGCACCGCGAAGACCCGATTACGCACGGCCCTGCGCACCCTGGCCGAAGCCCTGACCGACCCACCCGACCCGGCACTCGCCGAAGCTCCAG
Organism: Streptomyces sp. NPDC059037; assembly: GCF_042740015.1. Lineage (NCBI taxonomy): Bacteria > Bacillati > Actinomycetota > Actinomycetes > Kitasatosporales > Streptomycetaceae > Streptomyces > Streptomyces sp. NPDC059037. The sequence continues at coordinate 42,512 of NZ_JBHYIG010000021.1, read as the reverse complement.
GCGAAAGAGGCGCGTGATGACCACGGATCACGAAGCCATACGTGAACTCCTCGGCGCCTGGTCCTTCGGCGCGCTCATGCCGGGCGACGAGCGGCTTGTCGCCCCGCATCTGGCCGACTGCGAGCTGTGCGCGGCGGAGGCCGCGCGGCTGCGGGCGGCCGTGCGCGACCTGGACGGGCCGCCGCTCCCCGCCGGGCCCGCACCCGCCCGGCGCGCCCTCGCCGGCGCGCTCGGCGCCCGTACGGCCGCGCCGCGGACCGCGGCACACGCCGCGCCGTACGCCGCGGCCGTGGCCGGACTCCAGGCGCTCCTGGCGGAGTTGGACGAGCACGGACCCTGGGGTACCCCCGTGGTGCACGACTGGGACGTGCACGACACCGTCGCCCATCTGATCGCCGCCGACGGGGCGCTCGCCGTGTGTCTCGGCCTGGGGACGGGCGCGTCCGCGTCGCCGCCGGTGGCCGTGGACGGGACTCCCTGGCGTGCGGTCTGGGCCGCGCGCACGGCCGACGTCCTCTCGCGCGAGCGGCGGCGGGGGGCCCCCCCCACGCGGGGCCCCAGGCGGGGGGCGCCCCCCCCGCGGCGGGGGCGCGCCCCGGCCCCCCAACCCGCGCCGGGCCCGCGCGCGCCCGCCCGCGGGGCCGGCGGCCTCTCTCCGGTGGGGTCGGGACGGGCCCCCCCCAACGGCCGACGACCTCTCGCGCGCGCGGCGGCGGGCGCCCGCCGATACGGTCGCCGACTGGCGGGCGCAGTCCGCCGTGCTGCTCGCGTCCCCGGCGGCACACGATCCGGAGCTGGCCGGGCGGGCCACCACGCTGATGGGCGTCCGGCTTCCGCTGGCGGATCACTTCCGGGTGCGGGCCTTCGAGACGTGGGTGCACACGGACGACATCGGCAGGGCTCTGGACAAACCGGTTCCGCCGCCGCTCGCCGATCATCTCTGGCAGCTGGTGCGGCTTGCCGTGCGCATGCTCGACCGGGCCGTCGGGGCGAGTGCGGAGCCGGTGGCGTTGACGGTGTCGGGGGAGGGGCGTGCGGTGGAGTGGGTCCTGGGCAGTCAGGACGAGCCGGTGGCCGCGGAGGTGGTTCTGGATCCGGTGGACTTCTGCCTGCTCCTCGGGGGCCGTAGCGACCCGGCGCAGGTTCCTCGCGGGGTGGCGGGGGACGAGGCGGCGGCCGACCGCCTCCTGAACCGGGCGTCCGCCCTGTCCTGGCTGTGAGCCCTTCCCTGGCTGGGGCTGTGCCCTGACGCCCTGCTGCGTCGGGACCCGGCGGCTGGGGCTGTGCCCACCCGTTCCGCCCTGCGGAACGCCTGCCCACAGCAAGGGCGGACGGGCGGGGGGGGGGAGCTGCTATGCCCCGCCGGTCACCGCCCCGCCTGTCACCGCCGCCGCAGCCCTGCGGGCCTCCTCCGGGCAGTCCGCCGTCTCCGTGCAGAGGTTCGCCTCCACCCGGCCCAGGAGGCGTGCCAGTTCCGTGCGGTCCTTGGCGTCGAGCCCGGCGAGCGTGTGCTCCTCCAGGTCGCCCCAGGCGAGTTCCACCTCCCGCAGCAGTCCGCAGCTCGCGTCCGTGGCCTCGACCAGGACCGCACGCCGGTCGTCGGGGTCCGGCCGCCGCAGGACATGCCCCGCCTGCTCGAGGCGCTGCAGCATCTTGGTGACGGTCGACGGGTCCAGGTCGAGCGCCTTGATGAGCGCGGACTGCCGCACGGCCCCCGCGTCCCACAGGTACATCATCACGAACTCCTGGCCGGGGTAGAGCCCGACGCCCTTCAGCACCTTGCCCGCGGCGATCCGGTGCAGCCGGGCGACCCGGCTCACGGTGTGGCTCACGGGCCCGCGGCGCGCGGCGGTGGGCAGGCGCTCGATGTCGGTACAGGGGGGCTCGACCTCGGCGGTCATCGCAACTCCAGGTCGCTCGATGGTCGGAACAGTCTCCCTCACATATTAACTTGGTCGGCCAAGGAATACGTTATGGTGGCTCTCGGTTGGATTACTTGGCCGACCAACATAAACCTATGCCAATGCCTGGGGGCACCTGATGACCACCGCGTTCGACTCCATCGACCTGTCCGGCACCCCGCTCAGCAACCGCATCGCCATGGCCCCGATGACCCGCAGCCGCGCGGGCGACGGCGCCACCGCGACGGAGCTCACCGCCGAGTACTACGCCCAGCGCGCATCGGCGGGCCTGATCATCACCGAGGGCATCCAGCCGTCCGTGATCGGCCAGGGCTACCCGGACACCCCGGGCCTGCACTCCGCCGAGCAGATCGCCTCCTGGCGCAAGGTCACCGCCGCCGTGCACGAGGCGGGCGGCAAGATCTTCGCCCAGATCATGCACACCGGCCGCATCGGCCACCCCGTACTGCTCCCCGACGGCCTGGTGAACGTGGCCCCCTCGGCGATCCCCGCCCAGGGCCAGGTCTACACGGCCGACGGCCCCAAGGACTTCGTCACCCCGCGCGAGCTGACCGGCGACGAGGTCCGCGCCACCATCGCCGACTTCGCGGCCGCGGCCCGCAACGCGATCGACGCGGGCTTCGACGGGGTCGAACTGCACGGCGCCAACGGCTACTTGATCCACCAGTTCCTGGCGCCGGGCTCCAACCAGCGCACCGACGAGTGGGGCGGAACCCCGGAGAACCGCATCCGTTTCGCGGTCGAGACGGCCAAGGCGGTCGCCGCGGAGATCGGCGCCGCGCGCACCGGCATCCGCCTCTCGCCGGGCAACCCGTTCAACGACATCTCCGAGCCGCAGGACGAGCTCGAGGCGACGTACACCGCCCTCGTGAAGGAGCTCGACGCGCTGAACCTGGCGTACCTGCACGTCATGGAGGTGGGCCCGATCCGCGACCTGGTGACCGCCCTGCGCGGCGGCTTCGGCGGCACCTTCGTCCTCAACCCCTCCACCGAGGGCCCCACGGGACCCGACGCGCTGGCCCTCGTCGAGGACGGCACCGCGGACCTCGTCTCCTACGGCGCGCTGTTCCTCGCCAACCCCGACCTGCCGGCCCGCCTCAAGGCCGAAGGCCCGTACAACACCCCTGACCCGGCCACGTTCTACGGCGGCACGGAGAAGGGCTACACGGACTACCCGGCGCTGTAACCGGTACGTACGACGACCGGTACGCGCGACGCGAGGCGGGGGGGGGCGCCACAGGGGGGGGGGGGGGGGGGCGACGACAGGGGGTTGGGGGGGTGTGTCAAGGGGGGGTGGGGACGGCCCCCCGAGGGCAGG
>NZ_JBHYIG010000021.1:0-39262 GCF_042740015.1 Streptomyces sp. NPDC059037 | reverse complement strand
TTCTCTGTGTTTCTGTGAGTGTCTCGCTCGCGCGGCGCGAGTCTGGCGGGCGCGCGGCGGGTCGCGGCCCGCCCCGCGGGGGCCCCCCCCCCCCCCGCTTCAACTCACTTGTATGGCGGGTTACTTCACCGGCGTGAAGTCCCGGGCCCCGATGTACTCGGGCCGCCGGATCGGCGCGGCGAACGGCTCCACCGCCGTGTTCTCCACACTGTTGAACACGATGAAGACGTTGCTGCGCGGGAACGGCGTGATGTTGTCCCCCGAACCGTGCATGGCATTGCAGTCGAACCAGGTCGCGGAGCCCGCCTCACCGGTGAAGAGCCGGATGCCGTAGTCCGATGCGAGGCCGGTCAGCGTCCCGTTCGACGGAATGCCCGCGTCCTGCATCTGCAGGGACCGCTTGTAGTTGTCCTTCGGCGTGGCGCCCGCACAGCCGAGGAACGTCCTGTGCGACCCCGGCATGATCATGAGGCCGCCGTTGGTGTCGTGATTCTTGGTGAGCGCGATCGAGACCGAGACGGTCCGCATGTTCGCGAGCCCGTCCTCCGCGTGCCAGGTCTCGAAGTCCGAGTGCCAGTAGAAACCGGAGGCTCCGAAGCCCGGCTTCACATTGATCCGGGACTGGTGGACGTAGACGTCGGAACCCAGGATCTGCCGGGCCCGTCCCACCACCCGCGGATCGGCGGCGAGCTTCGCGAACAGCTCGCTGATCTTGTGCACCTCGAAGATGGACCGGATCTCCTGGGAACGGGGCTCCACGATGGAGCGCTCGTTCTCCCGCATCGCGGGATCACCGATCAACCGTTCCAGCTCCGCGTGGTAGACGCTCACCTCTTCGGGGGTGATGAGCTGGTCGATCGCCAGGAAACCGTCCCGTTCGAACCCCGCCAGATCGTCGGCCGCGATGGGCCCCGGTGCACCCGGCTCGGACCACACGACGGGGTCCTTGCGCTCTATGAGGACCTCTTCGGCGCCTCGGGTCGGGTACAGATCGGCGGTGCGTTCGGGTGCGGTGGTCATGGTGTTGCCTGCCTCTCCTCTCGTACGGCCCTTTCCGGGATGTACACCCCCGCCGCCCAGAGGAAGGAGGGCGGCGGGGGAGTTCTGGGGGCGTGCTCAGCCCTGCGGCTTCAGCCCTGCGGCGCCGACTCCGGCTCCGGCTCGGTGAGCAGCGGGTACACGCCGTTCTCGTCGTGGTCCTCACGACCCGTGACGGGCGGGTTGAAGACACAGATGCAGTGGAAGTCCTCCTTGATCCGCATCGTGTGCTTCTCGTGCCCGTCAAGCAGGTACATGGTCCCCGGCGTGATCGTGTACTTCTCGCCGGTCGTGTCGTCGGTCAGCTCGGCCTCGCCCTTCGTGCACACGACGGCCTCGATGTGGTTGGCGTACCACATCGACGTCTCCGTACCCGCGTACAGGATGGTCTCGTGGACGGAGAAGCCGACCCGCTCCTTGGCGAGGACGATGCGCTTGCTCTCCCACGTGCCCGACTTGGCCTTGACGTGCCGGTCGGTGCCTTCAATGTCCTTGAACGAACGGACGATCACGGTGAGTTGGTTCCTTTTCTCTTACGGGGGTGAAGACGCGGGCGGCCGGGCCGGCGGGGCGGCCCGGCGCACCGCTCAGGCGGTCTCGCGCACCGCGCGGGCGAGCGTGCGAAGGCCCTCGTCCAGCTCGTCGGCGGTGATCGTCAGCGCCGGAAGGAGCTTGACGACCTCGCCCTCGGGGCCCGACGTCTCGATGAGCAGGCCGAGTTCGAAGGCCCGCTTGGCGATGGTGTTCGCGCGCTCCTTGTCGAGGAACTCCATGCCCCAGACCAGGCCGCGGCCGCGGTACTCCTTGATCGCGCCGGGGTTCTCCTCGACGATGGCGGCGAACGCCTCCTCGATCTGCTCACCCTTGGCGCGGGTCTGCTTCTCCATGGCCGAGCCGTCGGTCCAGTACGTCTCAAGCGTGGCGGCAGCCGTGACGAACGCCGGGTTGTTGCCGCGGAAGGTGCCGTTGTGCTCACCCGGCTCCCAGACGTCGAGCTCGGGCTTGAACAGGGACAGCGCCATCGGCATGCCGTAGCCGCTGATGGACTTGGACACCGTCACGATGTCCGGCACGATGCCCGCCTCCTCGAAGGAGAAGAACGCGCCGGTGCGGCCGCAGCCCATCTGGATGTCGTCGACGATCAGGAGCATGTCCCAGCGCTCGCAGACCTCGGCGAGCTTGCGCAGCCACTCGGCGCGGGCGACGTTGATGCCGCCCTCGCCCTGCACCGTCTCGACGATCACGGCGGCGGGCTGGTTGAGGCCGGAGCCCTGGTCCTCGAGCAGCCGCTCGAACCAGATGAAGTCGGGGGTCTGGCCGTCGAGGTAGTTGTCGAACGGCATCGGCGTGCCGTGCACAAGCGGGATGCCGGCGCCGGCCCGCTTGAACGCGTTGCCGGTCACGGCGAGCGAGCCCAGCGACATCCCGTGGAAGGCGTTGGTGAACGAGACGATCGACTCACGCCCCTTCACCTTGCGGGCCAGCTTCAGCGCGGACTCGACGGCGTTGGTGCCCGTCGGGCCCGGGAACATGACCTTGTACGGCAGGTCACGCGGGCGCAGGATGATGTTCTGGAACGACTCGAGGAACGCGCGCTTGGCGGTCGTCGACATGTCGAGACCGTGGGTGACGCCGTCGCGCTCCAGGTAGTCGATGAGGGCGCGTTTGAGGACGGGGTTGTTGTGCCCGTAGTTGAGCGAGCCGGCCCCGGCGAAGAAGTCGAGGTACGAGTGGCCGTCCTCGTCGAACATGCGGCTGCCCTGCGCACGGTCGAAGATGGTGGGCCAACCGCGGCAGTAGCTGCGCACCTCCGACTCCAGGGTCTCGAAGACGCTCAGGTCGGGCTGGGTGATGGTCACAGCAGATCTCCTGGGAGATGGAAAGGCATGGGAGGTGGGGGGAGTTGACTGAAAGCGAGGGGGGACGCGGGTGACGCCGTCGTCAGCCGCGTGGCGCCTCGGGCGCGATCGGCGGTATCGGCTCGATGAGGAACAGGACCTCCGGCTCGTGGCCGCCGTCGGGGAAGAGCCCCGCGTCGAAGAGCACCGTGCGCTCGACCGAGGCGCCGTGCCGCTGTGCGTACGAGGTGAAGAGCCGCTCGGACGCGGTGTTGTCCGGCGTGATGGTCGTCTCGACCGAGACCAGCTCGCGGTCGGCGGCGACCTTCGCGGTCAGCCCGTCGAGCAGCGCACCGGCGAGCCCCCGACCACGGTGCGCGTGGTCGACGGCCACCTGCCAGACCACCAGGGTGCGCGGCCGCTCGGGCCGGATGTAGCCGGTGATGAATCCCGCGGGCTGCCCGTCGGCGTCTCTGGCCACGACGGAGGTCGCCGCGAAGTCACGACACCACAGCAGATAGCTGTACGAGGAGTTGAGGTCGAGCACCTTCGAGTCGCGGGCGATCCGCCAGATCGCGGCGCCGTCGGCGACGGCGGGGGTGTCGAGCCGCAACCCCTCGGGCATTTCCAGGGAATTCGCTTGCAGGTCGGTCGGTAGATCGGCTTGTGCAGCGGTCATGCGTATTGAATTTACCGAGCAATTTCTTGGATTGCATCGCGAGGAGGGGTTACGCGAGAGCCCATCATGTGTTATCACGCGGGGGTGCGCGCCCGCAGGAAGCTCGGGCGGTATCGCCCATTTTGAGCGGGACGAAAGGTCTATACCGGACCTGATGTGGAGTACGTCACAGACGCGTAACTCCGTCGAGACGTGCCCGAATTACGTCGGTTGGCGCTGTCGAAATCTTGGTGTTTAGGTCCCGGGAAAGCGGGCAGAAGAATACGGGAAGCTGTGCTCATAAAGTGGATAGAGAAGCAGCCGGAGCCGATGGGAAGCGGATGAGAATGCGTCCGCGAATTTACGTAGAGTATTTACGTTCCGGACACTCCGTCGATACCCTCCCTGAGGAGATCGGCATGGCCGTTGTGCCGTGCGTACTCCTCGATGAGATGGACCAGGATCCAGCGCAGGCTGACCTCGGCAGTGCCCGCCACCGCCGCTTCCTCGGCGCTCAGCCGCCCGGTCTCCTCCAATGAGCGTCCCGCGCAGAGCTCCCTGCTCACCGCGACCTCGCGCCGCCACACGTCCAGGGCCTGGTCGATCGTCCGCTCCGGGTCCAGGGCGAAGCCTCCGGCCGGATCCCCGTACACCAGCGGGACATCCCGCCCGGCGAGCACGCGCTGGAACCAGTTCCGCTCGACCTCGGCCAGATGCTGTACGAGGCCGAGCAGGGTGAGCGACGAGGACGGGACCGAAGCGAGACGCGTCTGCGCGTCGTCCAGACCGGCGCACTTGGCGGCGAGGGTCCCGCGGTGGAAATCGAGCCAGTCGGCCAGCATCGCGGGCTCCGCGGCAGTCGGCTCGGGAACGTGGCGGCCATCCGGGAGTGTCGTCATGGAGATCACGCTGGCACGACGGCCACATCGGAAGGCCGCTGTTCGCTGTGAGCGTGCGGCAGGCGGGCTCCCGGGACTTACCGCCAGGCCTCCGTCACCGCGCGGCGGGCCGCCTCCAGGTCGACCGCAAGGCCTGCCTCGCCCATCGCCGCACCCAGCGCCGCGAGCGAGGCATGCACGACACCGCGGGTCGCGTCCGGCCCGTAGTGATTGACCCGGATCATCTCCTTGGCGAGCGCGCCGCCGCCCGCGACCAGCGGAAGCACCGGGTCCGCCGCGAGCGCCTTGGCGACCAGCTCCGCCGCATCGATTCCGGCGGGTGCACGCAGGGTGGTGGCGACCGGGGCCGCGTCCTGGGCCTCGTACACGTAGGGCTCCAGGCCCCCACCCAGCGCCAGCGCACCCGCGCGCGTGGCGGCGGCAGCGGTGGCGTGCCGCGCCATCAGGGCGTCGAGCCCCTCCGCCTCGATCCGCTCCACGCAGGCTTCGAGGGCGAGCATCTCCAACTGGGCGGGTGCGTGAAGCAGCGCCTTCCTGCCACCGTCGATCCAGCGCTCCTTCCAGTCCAGGAGGGAGAGATACGAGCGGCGCGGCGCCCGCGGATTGGCCGCGAGCCGCGTCCAGGCCCGCTCGCTCACCGAGACCGCCGAGACGCCCGCGGGGCCGCCCATCGCCTTCTGCGCGCCGATCACGCACAGGTCCACGCCCCACGCGTCCGGAAGCAGCGGCTCGGCGGCCACGGAGGCGACGGCGTCCAGCATGAACAGAGCGCCGTGCTCGCGCACGACCTCACCGATCGCGGCGACGGGATTGGTGTTGCCCGTCGCGGCCTCCGCGTGCACGAGCGAGACGAAGTCGATCTCGGGATGCTCGGCGAGAGCGGCCCGCACCTGCTCCGCGGTCACGGCGGTGTGGAAGGGAACGGCGAGGTCGACGACCGTCGCCCCGCAGTCCCGCAGCCAGTTCCCGAAGGTCTGGCCGTACGGCCCGGTGATGATGTTCAGCGCGGTCGTACCCGGCTGAGCCGCACCCCGGATGCAGCCCTCCAGGGGCAGCAGCGCCTCGCCCTGCATGATCACGACGTCCTGCGAGGTGGCGAGGAGACCGGCGACGCGCTCCTCGATGGAGGCGAAGTGCCGGGCGCTCAAGGGGGCCAGGTCGAGGAATGGGTGCGTCGTCACGGTGCTGCTCACTTCGCTCACGAGTTCGTTCGGGCTGCCGGACCGAGCGTACCGACAGGCTCCTAAGCTGCTGTACATGAGCGATCACACGGTGCTGCACGTGAAGGGGCGGGTGCTCGTCGGCCCGGACGAGGTCCGGGACGAGCTGTGGGTCGTCGGGGGGCGGGTGACGTACGACCGCCCGGCGCACGCGGCGGCGGACATCACCACGATCGAGGGCTGGACACTCCCCGGCCTGGTCGACGCGCACTGCCACGTGGGCCTGGACGCGCACGGCCCGGTGGAACCGGAGGTGGCGGAGAAGCAGGCGCTGACGGACCGCGAGATCGGCGCCCTCCTCATCCGCGACGCGGGCTCCCCGTCCGACACCCGCTGGATCGACGACCGCGAGGACCTCCCGAAGATCATCCGGGCGGGCCGGCACATCGCGCGCACGCGCCGCTACATCCGCAATTACGCCCACGAGATCGAGCCGTCCGACCTCGTCGCGTACGTCGCCCAGGAGGCCCGCCGCGGCGACGGCTGGGTCAAACTGGTCGGCGACTGGATCGACCGCGAGGCCGGGGACCTCACGGCCTGCTGGCCCCGTCCCGAGGTGGAGGCGGCGATCGCCGAGGCCCACCGCCTGGGAGCGCGGGTGACGGCCCACTGCTTCGCCGAGGATTCCCTGCGGGACCTGGTGGAGGCGGGCATCGACTGCATCGAGCACGCGACGGGCCTGACCGAGGACACGATCCCGCTGTTCGCGGAGAAGGGCGTGGCGATCGTCCCCACGCTGGTGAACATCGCGACGTTCCCGCAGCTCGCGGACGGCGGCGAGTCGAAGTTCCCGCGCTGGTCGCAGCACATGCGCCGCCTGTACGAGCGCCGCTACGACACGGTGCGGGCGGCGTACGACGCCGGCGTCCCCGTCTACGCGGGCACGGACGCCGGAGGCTCCCTCGCGCACGGCCTGGTGGCGGCGGAGGTGGCGGAGCTGACGCTGGCCGGCATCCCGGCGGTGGACGCGCTGTCGGCGACGACGTGGGGGGCGCGGGAGTGGCTGGGGCGCCCCGGGCTCGTGGAGGGCGCCCCCGCGGACCTCGTGGTCTACGAGGCGGACCCTCGGGAGGACGTGCGGGTGCTGGGGGCGCCGCGGAGGGTTGTGCTGAACGGGAGGGTGGTGGGTTGACATCCTCTGCCCCATAGGTGCGGGCAGGATCCCATCCGAGTCATCCTGCGACAGGATGGGCGGTTGACGCTTCACGGCCTGCCCATCGGCTATGGCTCCACGTCCTGGCACCCACAATGTCCTGGGGCGCTGTGTTACGAGTGGCCATCTCGACGTCGCGACTGCCAGGGATGGCGCATCCGCAGGCGTGACAACGGCGCGAGGTGTTCGGGGCGGGGACCTTCACCAGGTGGCCGCCCCGGTCGGCCGGCTTGTATTCCAGCGGAGTCTTCCACCCCGATGACGCCGAAGGTGTCGGCGAGTTCGGTGGTGGTCTTGTGCTGCCAGTCCATCGCTCGGCGCGTGGCTCTTGCGCGGAGCTGCTTGAGCTGGGCATACGTGCGCTTGATGCGGTTGCTGTTGCGCTCGCCGGGCTTGTGGTGGTCACGCTTGCGTGCGGCGGTGCACTCCAGACGGCGCAGCCGTTCCTCCTCCTTCGGGCGCAGCCATTCGTCATGCTCGCGGAAACTGCCGTCAGAGAGGGCGAGAGGCTTGGTGGCGCGCTTGGCACGGGCCCCATGGCCCTGGTCATCGACCGTGGCGAGCTGGTCGGGGGTGAGGTAAAGCCGAGCCCTGTGGCTGCGCTGACGCTTCAAATTCCCTCCCCATCTCGCTCGTTGGTCGTTTCACCAACGGCAGGGCTGCCTGGGCGGCAGTTCTCACATCCCGTTCAGGGCAGGTGAGTTGGATGCCTGCGCTGCTGGAGGCCGGGATGGTCGGGGATCGGCGCGCGTATCCGACGGATCTGTCCGACAGGGAGTGGGCGGTGCCGCGCCGCTCGTGGCGCCGAAGCCGGGCGGGCGGCCACCGAAGCATCCGCGCCGGGAGGTCATTGGCTCTCTTGCGTGCTGGGTGCGGGCAGGCTGGGCCTGGCGGCAACGATGGCGGATCGAGGGCCGCTGGGAAGAGATCCTCGCGACGCTGCGGGCTCGGGATCGTACTGGGCAGGGGCAGGGGCAGGGGCAGGGGCAGGGGCAGGGGCAGGAGCCGATGCCGAGTGTCGGCGTGGTGGATAGTCGGCGCGTCACGGCTCTTGCTCCACCGCGCAGTAAGAGCCGTGCCCTGAACGGGACTTCTCAGCCGCCCTCGAGTCCGTGGCCGGCCGCGCGTGCAGATGGAGGTCCGGGGAGATGGTCCTGGGCTCGCCCCAGGAGCCCTGCCCGCACGCCTTGGGAAGGACCCAGTAGCCCAGGCCGCCGGTGCGCGGAACCATCTGGCGCCGCACCACCCCTCGTCAGTGAAGCTTCAACCAGTGTGCACCGCAGGTGAGTTGGGGAACGCTCAAGGTGACCGCCGCCGTGCGCACATGGCATGATCCACTTTCGCGTTACCCGTAGGTAACGCCCCCACCCCCCCAATCCAAAGGTCACACCTACGTGCGCACGCTCTCCAGACGCCTCCTGCTCCCCGGCCTGACCGCCCTCGCACTCGCCGCCACCGGCTGCTCCTCGACGCCGGACACGAACGCGGCCGAGCCCGAAAGCAGCACCGCCACCACCACGCCGACGGCCGACGGCACCCGGCGGCTCGACGTGGACGCCGCGCCGCAGGCGTCGCCCGCGCCGACCGCCGTGGCCCGCGCCCATACCGGCAAGGGCCGTCCCGAGAAGTCCTCGCTGAAGGTGGCCTCGTACGACAAGACGAGCCGACAGGCCGTCATATCCACGGCCCCGCAGCGGCACACCGCCACGCCGGGCCACTCCACCGCGCCTGACAAGCCCGTCGCCGTCGGCGACATCATCGCCAGCGGGCCGGCGCACGGCGCTCCCGACGGCCTGCTCGCCAAGGTCACCGAGGTCGTGGGGAAGACCGACCGCGGCACCGAGGTGAAGACTGCCTCCACGACGCTGGCCTCCGTCCTCCAGGACGACAAGGCCGATGGCAAGGTCCCGGTCGACCCGTCGTCGGTCACGGTCGAGCCTCTGACCAAGGGTGTCAGCTTCTCCTGGGCAAAGAGCCAGGGCGTGCGTTTCGGGCCCAAGGGCGCAAAGCTCCCCCTCGGCAGTCTGCGGCTCGACGTGAACGCCTCGGTGGATACCGCCAAGGACGCCCCCGCCTCGGCCGGTGCCTCCGTCTCCGGCTTCGTCCAGCTCGCCCCCGAGGTGGAGTTCTCCTACGAGGGCAACAAGGACGGCGGCTTCGCTCCGAGCTCCGCCTTCCTCGGCATGAGCGGTGACTGGTCCTCGCAGTGGGCGCTCAAGGGCCGCGCCGCCGCGAGCACCGGGGAGCCCAAGCGGATCCCGTTCGCCAAACTGCACAGCACCCCCGTCATCCAGGTTGGCCCGGTGCCCGTCGTCGTCAACCTCGACCTGACGTGCTACATCCAGGTGGAGGCCGACGGCCGCGTCACGCTCGACGTCCAGCAGGACGTCAAGGGCGACTTCCGGGTCGGCGGCAGTTACGCCTCGGGCAAGGGCTGGGCCCCGGTCAGCACGTCGGCCGTGCACAGCACCCCGGTGAACGCGAGCGTCACCGCCGCCGGGCGCGTCAAGGGCGCTCTGGGCGCGGAGGCTTCCGTCGGCCTGTACGGGGCCGTGGGTGTCACCGCCGACTTCGCCCCGTATCTACGCGGCGAGGCCGACGCCAAGGCGACCGCGTCCAGCGACGGCAAGACCTCGGTAACCGGCGCCTGGGCGCTGTACGGCGGCTTCGACTTGAGCGGCCAACTCCACTTCCGGCTCTCCCTGTTCGGTACGCCGGTCATCGAGCACCGCATCCCGCTGGGCACCCTCAACCGCGAGTGGCGGCTCGCGAGCGGGCACTCCGGACGATAACCGAGCGCGGACTCCGAACACACTGATTGTTGACATCCGCCCAGGGATCGATTACGCCCGACTAGCCAGCAGCCCGTCGCGTCACGCGTGCGGTCAACTCGCAGCCGGAGGAGTCGTATGCCCCGCAACGTCGCCCTGATCGCCGCCGACTGGTGGACCCAGGCCGGGTGCGGGGTGCGGTTCGAGTGGGGACCCGAAGGGGCGCGGCGACTGATGGCGGGCGGGGATGTGGCGTGCCTGGTCGTAGTGGACGTGCTGTCGTTCACGACCGCGGTGTCGGTCGCGGTGGACGCCGGGACACGGGTCTTCCCGTACGCGTGGCGGGACGAGAGCGCGGTGGCGTACGCGGCGGACCGGGGCGCCGTGCTGGCGGTGGGACGGCGCGCGGTGACGCCCGATACGCCGTGGTCGCTCTCCCCCGCCGCGCTGCGCCGGGCACCCTTCGCGTCCCGCCTGGTGCTGCCCTCGCCCAATGGGTCCGCGATCGCGGCGGCGGCGTCGGAGGCGGGCGGGGTGCTGGTCGCCGGATGCCTCAGGAACGCGGCGGCGGTGGGCGGTTGGCTGGCCCGGGAGGGCTTCGGCACCACTGACCGGCCGGTCGCGGTGGTCGCCTCCGGCGAGCGGTGGGAGGACGGGAGCCTGCGGCCCGCGCTGGAGGACGCGCTGGGGGCGGGGGCGGTGATCTCCGCGCTGGGCGGGGGGTGGCTGTCGCCGGAGGCGGAGGCGGCGGCGGGCGGGTACGCGTCGTGCGGGGACGTCGCGGTGGCGGTGGCGGAGTGTGCGTCGGGGCGGGAGCTGGCGGCGGGCGGCTTCGCCGGGGATGTGGCGGTGGCGGTGGAGCGGGATGCGTCGAGGGTGGTGCCGGTGCTGGTGGACGGCGCCTTCTCTTCCCCGCTGTGTCCATGAACGCGCTCCGCCCGCGGGCGCCCCTTCCCGGAATCTTCCGGCTGCGCCGGCCGCGAGGTGGCCGTGGATCACCGCCTCCGGCGAGTTCGTCCTCAAACTCCCCCAAGCTCCTAAAGAGCAGGGGGGACCCCCTCGACGGGCTGGAAGGTCTGCGGCCGGGCTGGAAGCCCTGTTGACGGGTGGGCGGCAAGTTCGGGGCAATCGGGTGGGTGGGCGGGAAAGATCCGCCGCGAAGCGGCGGTCTTGCCCGGCCCCGGGAAGCGGTCAGCCCTCCAGCACCGACCCCAACGCCGCCAAGAACCAGTCCGTCGTCCCCCGGTCACGGACCGCGACCCGTAGCCACTCCGCGCCCAGGCCAGGGAACGTGTCGCCGCGTCGCACGGCGAAGCCACGCTCCCGCAGCGCGGAGCGCACCGCGGCGGCCCCCGGCACCCGGATCAGGACGAACGGTCCCTCCGCCGCCGGAACGGCCCGCACCCCGCCGGAGGCGAACTCCGCGAGCCCCGCGAGGAGATGGGCCCGGTCGGCGGCGATCCGGGAAGCCGCGTCCGCCGCCTCAGCCAAGGCGGCGGACGCCACGCACGCCTCCGCCGCCGCTAGCGCCGGCGAGGACACCGGCCACAGCGGCTGCGCCCCCGCCAGTGTCGCGATCGTCTCCGGGTCGGAGAGGACGTAACCGATCCGCAGCCCCGCAAGGCCCCACGTCTTGGTGAGGCTGCGCAGGACGACGAGTCCGGGTACGTCCGTACGGCCGGCCAGCGCCTCCCGTTCGCCCGGCACCGCGTCCATGAAGGCCTCGTCCACCACCAACACCCGCCCGGGGCGGGCGAGTTCCGTGATGGAGGCGGCCGGGTGCAGCACCGACGTCGGGTTGGTCGGGTTGCCGATCACCACCAGGTCGGCCGACTCCGGCACCGCCGCCGGGTCAAGGCCGAACCCTTCGGACTCCCGCAGCAGCACCCGGCCCACCACATGCCCCGCATCCCGCAGAGCCGCCTCGGGTTCGGTGAACTGCGGGTGCACGACCACCGGCTGACGGACCTTCAGGGCACGCGCGAGGAGTACGAACGCCTCCGCCGCGCCCGATGTGAGCAGCACCCTGTCCGGTGACACCGCGTGCCGCGCCGCCACCGCGGCCCGCGCCGACCGCCCGTCCGGATACGCGGCAAGGCCGTCGAGCGAGGCGGCGATGTGCCGCTTCAGCCAGTCGGGCGGGGTGTTCGCGCGGACGTTGACCGCGAGGTCGGTGAGGCCGGCGGCGCCCCGGACCTCGGCATCCCCGTGATGCCGCAGGTCCAGTTCGCCGTCGTACCCGGTGTCGGTCTCAGACTCAGTGGGAGTGCGCATGGGACCCGTGGTGGTGACCGTGTCCGTGCCCATGGCCGTGCCCGTGGCCGTGCCCGTGGTCCCCGTCGTCGTCCGGGTGGAAGTGCGGCTGCTGCGGCAGGCCCACCTTGTCCTCGAAGCCGGGCAGCGCGATGCGGTAGACGCAGGAGTCGCAGTTCATCCGGAGGTCGCCCTTGACCGCCTCCCGGTAGCGCTCCATGACGAGGTCGAGCAGCTCCTCCTCGGGGCCGATCACATCCGCCGAGAGCACCTCGACCTCGGGGTGCGCCGCCGCCCAGCCGTCCGTCTGCTGGCGGACCCGGTCCGGCAGGATGCCGGTGAAGAGGAAGTAGGGCAGGACCACGATCCGCTTCGCGCCAAGCCGTACGCAGCGGTCGAGGCCCGACGGCACGTCCGGCGCCGCGAGCGACACGAACGCCGTCTCCACGCCCGCGTAACCGCGCCCCTCCCACAGCAGCCGCGCCGCCTTGTGCACCTCGGCGTTGGCGTCCGGGTCGGTCGAACCGCGGCCGACGAGCAGCACCGTCACGTCCGCGCGGTCCTCGGGCGTGCGCGCCGCGCCGCCGAGCGCCTCGTCCAGGCGGCGCTCCAGGACCTTCAGGAGCGAGGGGTGCGGGCCGAGCGGGCGGCCGTAGGTGTAGGAGATGCCGGGGTGGCGCTCCTTCTCGCGGGTGAGCGCCGCGGGGATGTCGCCCTTGGCGTGCCCGGCCGACACCAGCATCAGCGGGACGGCGGCGAAGCGTTTGACGCCCCGCTCCACCAGGTCGGTGACCGCGTCGCCCAGCGGCGGCGGCGACAGCTCGATGAAGCCGCCGGCGACCGGGAGTTCGGGGTTGCGGCGGGCGAGTTCCTGCACGAAGTCCCGGAACGCTGCGGCCCCGGCCTCGTCGCGGGTGCCGTGGCCGGCGATGAGCAGTGCGGGCGGGGTGGTCACTGGGACTCCTCGGTTGTTGCGGGTGCTTCGTAAGACTGCGACTGCGAGTGCGGCGTCGGCGTCGGCGTCGGCTTCGGCGACTGCGACTGCGACTGCGACTGCGACGGCGCGGGGTGGTACAGGAGCGCGTTCAGCGCGGCCGCCGCGACCGCCGAACCGCCCTTCTCCGAGACATTGCTGACGGCGGGAAGGCCGCTCTCGCGCAGCGCCGCCTTGGACTCGGCGGCGCCGACGAAGCCGACGGGCAGGCCGATCACCAGGGCGGGCGCCGCGTCGAGCACGAGCAGTTCCTCCAGGGCGGTCGGCGCGCAGCCGATCACCCAGAGCGCTCCGGGGCCCACTTCCTCGTACGCGAGACGGATCGCGTGGGCCGAACGGGTGAGCCCGGACGACGACTTGGCGTCCTTGAGCCGGCAGACGGTCTCGCGCTTCGTGATGCCCGCCGCGACCATCTCCACGTCGGTGACCACGGGCGCACCCGCGTGCAGCGCCGCGTGGGCCGCCACGAGGGCGTCCTCGTCGGTGACGAGATCCGTCGCGTACTCCAGGTCGGCGGCGGAGTGGATGACGCGCTCCACGACCGCCCGCGTCAGCGGCGCGAAGTGCGAGGTGTCGAGGCGGGCGCGGAGCCGCCGGAACGACTCCTGCTCGATGGGGTGGACGACACGGGTCACTTGGACACCTCCGAAGGGTCGGCCGACGGGGCCGCCGACAGGGCCGCCGACGGCTCCGCGTGCTGCCAGCGGTAGCCGCGCGGAGTCACCATGCGGCCCGCGATCTCACGGGTCGCGGTGTTGCCGACCGTCACGACCGTCATCATGTCGACGACTCCCGGGTCGAGTTCGCCGATCGTGCTCAGGCGCGCGGACTCGTCCGGGCGCGAGGCATTGCGTACGACACCGACCGGCGTCGTCGGCTCCCGGTGCTCGGCGAGGATCGACAGGGCCTTCGGCAGCTGCCAGTCGCGGCCCCGGCTGCGCGGGTTGTAGAAGGTGACGATGATGTCCGCCTCGGCCGCCGCGCGCACCCGGCGCTCGATGACCTCCCACGGAGTGTGCAGGTCGGAGAGGCTGATGGACACGTGGTCGTGGCCGAGCGGCGCGCCCAGGATCGCCGCCGCCGCGAGCGCCGCCGTCACACCGGGTACGCCGATGACGTCGATGTCGTCGCTCGCCTCGGCAAGGGCGGGCGAGGCCATGGCGTACACGCCCGCGTCGCCCGAACCGATCAGCGCGACCGCCTGCCCCTGCTGCGCCTCCGCGACAGCGGTACGCGCCCGCTCCTCCTCGGCGCCGAGCCCCGACTCGATGATGACCGTGCCGGGGCGAAGGAGGTCCCGGATCTGGTCGACGTACTGGTCGAGACCGACCAGGACCGAGGCCCTGCGCAGCTCTTCGCGGGCGCGCGGCGTCAGCAGGTCCCGTGCGCCGGGACCGAGCCCGACGACCGCGAGCCGTCCGCGCGGCTTCCGCCGCACGACGGCGCAGGTGGCCATCGGCGCACGGCCCTCGGGCGCCGACTTCCGCTTGGGCACGAGGAGTTCACCGCCGCCGCGCAGCGCGGCGGCCTCCGCGACGGAGGGCGTACCGACGGCGGCGAGCGGCGCGTCGGACGGGTTCGGCACGTCGACCCCGGCCAACTCGTCGGCCGCGTACGTCACGACCGGCACCCCGAGCCGCGCGGCGGCCTCGACGATGCCGGGTTCATCGGCCTTCGCGTCGACGGTCGCCAGCGAGGCGACGGAAGCGGCGGAGAGCCCCGCGTCCCGCAGGCTGTCCTGAACGAGCCCGAGGACTTCGTCGACGGGCGCACCCTTGCTGGCGCCGACGCCCACGACGAGGGTGGGCGGCCGCAACACGACTTCCCTGTCCCCGAGTTCACCAACACGATCGCTCAGCCGGATGACGGCCTCCGCCTCCCCCTGTGGGCAGGCGTTCCGCACGGCGGAACGGGTGGGCACAGCCCCAACCGCGGGGCCCCGATCAAGCGGAGCCACGTTAGGCGGCAACGCGGGCAAGGGGTAACCCAACTCATCGCAGAGAGCAACGGCTTCCCCGTCCAGCACCGCACGGGTCACACCGGCAACGTCCCCCTCAACCGGCAGCCCCACCATGTCAAGCCCCGGCACATCGACGGAGTCGGTAGCCGTCGTCACGACGGGGGCGGCCCCCAGAACATCCCCCACCTCATGGGCAAGGGCATTCGCACCCCCCTCATGCCCGCCCAGCAGGGCAACGGCAAACCGCCCACCCTCGTCGACGCACACCACCCCAGGGTCGACATCCTTCCCCTGGAGCAGCGGCGCGCAGAGCCGAACCACGGCGCCCGCGGCGAGAAAGCACACCACCTGCTCGCACTCCGCGAAGGCCCGCTCCACGGCGCCCCGCACGGGCCCCTCGTACACCCGCGTCCGCGAGGGCCACGCCGCGGCGAGACGGTCGCGTGCCGCGCCGCCCGCCGCCGTGGCGGAGATCAGGCCGATCACTGAACTACTCCTTCAGACAAGGGAGATGAGGGGCGGGTGCCCCACACCAGAAAGACCGGATTGGTCGCCGCGAGCCGCGACACCTCACCCGGCAGCGGCGCGAGCCGCGAGGACTGCAGCAGTACGCCGTCGCAGTCGAACCCGGCACCGCTCAGCGCCGCCCGCACGGCGGGCACCCGGTCGAGCGCCGCCATGGCGACGACGACGGACCGCCGGGCCCGCCGCGCGCACGCCGTCACTATCGCGGGCAGCTCGCGCCCGCCGCCGCCGATGAACACCGCGTCCGGCTCGGCGAGATCGGACAGGACGGTGGGCGCGGCCCCGTGCACGGCGCGTACGTCGACGCCGTGCGCCGCGGCGTTGGCGCGGATGCGCTCGACGCCGTCGGCGGTCTTCTCCACGGCCACGACGGCCGCGCCGAACCGCGCGCACTCCACGGCGACCGAGCCGGAGCCCGCGCCGATGTCCCACACCAGGTCGCCCAGGCGCGGTCCGAGCCGGGCGAGGGCGAGCGCCCGCACCTCGAACTTGGTGATCATCGAGTCGCGGTGGGCGAACTCGCCCTCGTCCAGGGCCCATTGGGCGGGTCCGGGCCGGGGCCCCGCGACGGTGCGCAGCGGCGCGAGGGCCCGTTCCTCGTCCAGGCAGAGCACGACACTCACCGCGGGCCCCCAGTCGCGGGCCGCGGCCTCGGCCGGCGTGACCCGTTCCACGCGCTCGTGCTCCGGGTCGCCGAGGGCGCTCGCGACGACGAGCGTGCGGGCGTCGGCGCGCCGGACCAGCTCGGCGCCGAGTTCGGCCGGGCCGCTGCCGGGGCCGGTCAGGACGGCCACCTTGGGGTGCGCGCGGCAGGCGTTCGCCGCGGTGCGCGGATCGCGTCCGTGCGCGCTGACCACCACGGCGTCGTCCCACGGCAGCCCGACCCGCGCGAAGGCGGTGGCGACGGAGGAAACACCCGGCCGGACGTCGAGCCGGTCGGACCCGAACCGCTCGGCCAGCGCCCGCACGATCCCGAAGAACCCGGGGTCCCCGGAGGCGAGCACCACGACGCCGCCGCCCTCCGCCGCCCCGTCGGCCTTCGCCAGCTGCTCCTCGATGGCGTCGAGCGCGGGGGCGAGCGGCCCCATCACCACCCGGGCCGTCCCGGGCGGCAGCCCCGCGGACTCGATGTGCCGCCGGGCGCCCACGACGAGCCCCGCGGCGCGCACCGCGTCCAGGGCGGCGGCATCGAGCGGCGCCCCCGTCCCCGTACCGAAGACGGTGATCACGATTTCGCCCTCTCCGCACGCAACGCGGCCCGCGCCTCGGGGTCGGCCTTGCGGAAGCCGTGGAAGTGGCCCGGGTGGTAGAGGTGCGAGCGGGTGCCGTGCGCGGCGAGGGCCGGTCCGACCAGGAACAGCGTGTGCTTCCACAGGCGGTGTTCCTTGACCGTCTCCTCAAGGGTCTCGATGGTGCAGTTGAGGACGAGCTCCTCGGGCCATGTCGCCTGGTACGCGATGACGACGGGCGTGGTCGTCGGGTAGCCGCCCTCCAGGAGCTCACGCACCAGCTGGCCGCTGCGCGCAGCGGAGAGGAACAGCGCCATCGTCGTGCCGTGCCGCGCGAACTCCCGCACCTCCTCGCCGGGCGGCATCGGCGTCTTGCCGCCGCCGAGCCGGGTGAGGATCACGGACTGCGCGACCTCGGGGATCGTCAGCTCGCGCTGCGCGATCGCCGCGACCGCCGAGAAGGACGAGACGCCCGGCACGATCTCCGTCGCCACGCCGATCCCGGCGCACCGGTCGACCTGCTCCTGCGTGCCGCCCCACAGGGCCGGGTCGCCGGAGTGGATGCGGGCGACCTTCAGGCCATCGGCGGCGGCACGCTCGTAGACGGCGACGACGTCTTCGAGGGACATCGTCGCCGAGTCGAGGATCTCCGCGCCTTCGCGCGCGTGCTCCAGGACCTCCGCCTGCACCAGGCTGGCCGCCCAGATGACGACATCGGCCTCCGCGATGGCGCGTGCGGCACGGAACGTCAGCAGGTCGGCGGCGCCGGGCCCTGCCCCGACAAAGGTCACCTTGCCGGTGGTGGCTTCGGCGTCGGCCATGGGTGGGGTTCCTCTCGTACGAAACAGAAACAGTCAGTGGTGGAACAGAAATCCGTGGGTGTCGCCCCGCGGATGGATGTGCGGGGCAGGGGGTCAATCGGCTAGCAAGGGCGCATGGCGGTGTTCGTGGCGCTCGGCGCTTTTGTGATGACCCTGCTGGGCGGCTGGACGGCCCAGCGGGTCACCGACCGGCGGCACCTCGTCCTGGGGCTCGCCGGCGGTCTGATGCTCGGCGTGGTCGGCCTCGACCTGCTGCCGGAGGCCCTGGAGGCCGCGGGCGGCCCGGTCTTCGGCGTGCCGGCGGCGCTGCTCCTGTTCGTGGCGGGCTTCCTCGTGGCGCACCTGGTGGAGCGGCTGCTCGCGGTGCGTCAGGCGGCGCACGGGGCGGAGGAGGCCAACGGCAGGGCGCCCCAGGTGGGTCTGACGGCGGCCGCCGCGATGGTCGGCCACAGCCTCATGGACGGCGTCGCGATCGGCGCGGCCTTCCAGGTGGGCCAGGGCATGGGCCTCGCGGTGGCGCTCGCGGTCATCGCCCATGACTTCGCGGACGGCTTCAACACGTACACGATCGCCAGCCTGTACGGGAATGCCCGCCGCAAGGCACTCGCGATGCTCTTCGCGGACGCGGTGGCCCCGGTCGTGGGCGCCGCGTCGACGCTCCTCTTCACCATTCCGGAGCAACTGCTCGGCGGATATCTCGGCTTCTTCGGGGGAGCGCTGCTCTATCTGGCCGCCGCGGAGATCCTGCCGGAGGCGCACCACGAGCACCCGGCCCGCTCGACCGTGCTCTGCACGGTGGCGGGTGCCGCGTTCATCTGGCTGGTGGTGGGCATCGCGGACTGACGCCGCGGTGCGGACCGAGGTCACAGTTTCCCGCCCCGGCCGCCCTCGCGCCGCGCGGGAGCGATGAGCGTGGACAGATAGGGCAGCGGCGTCTCGTCGAGCTCGGCCGCCGACCGGATGGACTCCTCGGGAAGCCCGAGCGCGGACCCCCACACGGCATCCTCCGTACGCCCCGTCTCGCGCAGCGCGGCCGCCACCTCCTGGGCCTGCCGCCCGAATTTGTACGCGACGACCGTGCCGGGCCCGGCGAGCGCGTCCTTGAGCACGGCGGCACCCGCGGTCACCGGCACCAGCGTCAGCGGCTCGGTGCCCTCGGTGAGCACGGCACCGCTGCGGGCGGCGAGGTCCTGCATGGCGGTGATGCCGGGCACGGTCTCGATGCCGGCCCCCGGCACGAGCTCCGCGATGGTCTGCGCGAGATAGGTGAACGTCGAGTACACATTGGGGTCGCCGATCGTCGCGAACGCCACCGAGCCGTGCTCCCGCAGCAGCTCGGCGACCCGCTCGCCGGCGGCGTCCCAGGCGGCCTCGCGGCGCTGCCGGTCGCTGCGCTCGTTGAGCGCGAACACGACACGTACGACCTTGTCCTCGGGGACGTAGTGCAGCACGGTCGCTTCCGCTCGCCCGCGCTCGCCGGTGTCCATCACGGGTACGACGACCACGGCGGCGGCACGCAGCGCGTTGACGCCCTTCACGGTCACCAGCTCCGGGTCACCGGGCCCGACACCGACTCCGACCAGCGTGTTGCTCATGCCGTGCACCTCTCTACGAACCGACGGGCGATACCGGGTTCGGCGGCCCAATGCGTGTGCAGATAACTCGCGTGCACACCCTGTTGTACGAAGCCTTCGACGCGCCGTTCAGGGGCGTGCAGCCCCCAGGCGGGAGCCGCCCCGGCGCCCGGCTCGACGACGGTGCGGTGAAACTCGTGCCCGCGCATCCGGGTCCCGACGGCCGCGAGCACGCTGTCGGACACGGCGACGGCCTCCCGGTACCCGAGCGTCAGCCGCTCCGACATCCGCGCACGGGCGTCGAGCACGCCGCACATGGGCTTGCCGTCCAACTCCCGCGTCAGATAGAGCAGCCCGGCACACTCGGCGGCGACGGGCGCACCGCTGAGCGCGAGCTCGGCGACGGCTTTCCGCAACGGCTCATTGGCGGAGAGCTCAGGCGCGTACACCTCGGGAAAGCCCCCGCCGATAACCAACCCGGCGGTGCCGTCCGGCAGTTGCTCGTCGTGAAGCGGATCAAAGGTGACGACGTCGGCACCGGCGGCGGTGAGCAGCTCGGCGTGCTCGGCGTAGGAGAACGAGAAGGCGGCACCACCGGCGATGGCGACGACAGGCTTGCGCCTTTCGCTTTCCAGCCCGTCCGGCGACCGATCCAGCCCGTCCGGCGTTTGAGGACGAACTCGGCGAAGCCGGTGATCTTCTGTTGCCGCAACCGGATCCCACGTGTCACCCGACAACGCAGGCGCACTTCGGGCAAGGGCAAGCAACCCGTCCAGGTCACACCCCTCCCGCACCCGCGAAGCCAACGCCGCAACAGACTCCACAGCCTCAGCCCGCCGCTCGGCGACCGGCACAAGCCCCAGATGCCGAGACGGAGCCCCGACCTCCCGCACCCGGGGGAGCGCCCCCAGCACGGGCACGCCGGACTCGTCGAGAGCCTCCCGCAGCAGCTCCTCGTGCCGAGCGGACCCCACCTTGTTCAGGATCACGCCCCCGATCCGCACCTCCGGATCCCACGAGGCGAACCCGTGCACCAGTGCGGCCACCGACCGCGACTGGGACGACGCGTCGACGACCAGCACGACCGGTGCCCGCAGCAGCTTCGACACCTGTGCCGTGGAGGCGAGTTCACCCTGCCCGGAAGCACCGTCGTACAGCCCCATGACGCCCTCGACCACGGCGAGATCGCACCCCCGCGCCCCATGGGCGAACAGGGGCGGGACCATCTCGGGCCCGCACAGATACGCGTCGAGGTTGCGGCCGACGCGCCCCGTGGCCAGCGCGTGATACCCGGGATCGATGTAGTCGGGCCCCACCTTGTGCGGGGACACGGCGAGCCCGGCCGCCGAGAAGGCGGCCATCAACCCCGTGGCGACAGTCGTCTTCCCGCTCCCGGATGAAGGCGCGGCGACGACGAGCCGAGCTACCACTCGATGCCCCTCTGGCCCTTCTGCCCGGCGTCCATCGGATGCTTGACCTTGGACATGTCCGTCACGAGATCGGCGAAGTCCACCAGAGCGTCCGGAGCGTTGCGCCCCGTGATGACGACATGCTGATTCCCGGGCCGATTCCGCAGCGTCTCCACGACCTCGTCCGTGTCGACCCACCCCCAGTGCATCGGATAGGCGAACTCGTCGAGGACGTAAAGGCGGTACGTCTCGGCGGCGAGGTCACGCTTGACCTGCTCCCAGCCCTCGCGGGCCTTGTCCTCGTTGCTCATCTCGCCTTCGGCGGGCGCGCGCTGGATCCACGACCAGCCCTCGCCCATCTTGTGCCAGTCGACGGCCCCGCCCTCGCCGGAGGCCCCGAGGACCTTGAGGGCGTTCTCCTCGCCCACCTTCCACTTCGCCGACTTCACGAACTGGAAGACCCCGATCGGCCAGCCCTGATTCCAGGCCCGCAGCGCGAGCCCGAAGGCGGCGGTGGACTTCCCCTTGCCGATGCCGGTGTGCACGACGACGAGCGGGCGGTTGCGCCGCTGACGCGTGGTGAGTCCGTCGTCCGGCACGACGCTCGGCTGTCCCTGCGGCATTAGGCGACGCTCCTCATGCGAGTCATACGAGATCCCGATCCCTGTACGTCCTTGACGAGCCCGGCGATGGACTCGGCCCGCAGCTCGTCCAGCGTCACCGCGGTACCGCCGAGCTCACCGGCAAGCTGCCCGGCGAGCCCGAGCCGCACGGGCCCCGACTCGCAGTCGACGACCACGGAGGCTGTCCCGGCCGCCCCGAACAGCCGCGCGGCACGACCCGCCTGGGCCACCGGCTCGGGCCCGCCCGTGGCGCGCCCGTCCGTCACGACCACCACGAGGGCCCGCCGCGCCGGATCCCGCAGCCGCTCCACCCGCAGCACCTCGTGCGCCTTGAGCAGCCCGGCAGCGACCGGCGTACGCCCACCGGTGGGCAGCGACTCCAGGCGCGCGGCGGCCGCGTCGACGGACGAGGTCGGGGGCAGCGCCACGTCGGCGCTCGTACCCCGGAAGGTGACGAGCCCGACCTTGTCGCGCCGCTGGTAGGCGTCGAGCAGCAGCGAGAGGACGGCCCCCTTGACCGCGCTCATCCGCTGCCGTGCGGCCATGGACCCGGAGGCGTCCACGACGAACAGGACGAGGTTGCCCTCGCGCCCCTCCCGTGTCGCCTGCCGCAGGTCGTCCCGGCGCACCACGAGACCCCGGCCCGACCGGCCGCGCGCCCGCTGATGCGGGGCCGCCGCCTGCACGGTGGCCGCCAAGTGCAGCTTGGTGAGGGCCCCTTGGGGCCGCCGGGCCCCGGTGGTCCTGCCGTGCTCGGTACGCGCCCGCGAGCGCCGCCCGGCGGCACCTTCACCCAGTCCCGGCACGCTCAGCATCTTCGTACGGAACGGCTCGGCGGCCCGCACGGCCTGCTGCTCACCGCCTCCGGCGGCGGGAGCCTGCGCGGCGGACGCCTCGTCCTCCTGGCCCGCCTCGCTCTGGTCCCCGGGAGTGCCGGGCGAGTCCGGACCGCTCTGCGGGGGCCGACCGCCCCCGCCGGGCCCGTCGGGGTCCGGATCGTCGTCGCCGTCATCGCCCCCGGACTGCTCCAGGGTGTCGTCCAGCTTGTCCTCGTCGAGTCCCGGCGCGTCGAAGGGGTTGCGCCGCCGCCGGTGCGGCAGCGCGAGCAGCGCCGCCTGCCGGACGTCCTCGGCGAGTACGTCCTCACGCCCGGCCCAGGCGGCAAGCGCCGTCGCCGTACGCGCCATCACGATGTCGGCCCGCATCCCGTCGACCTCGAAGGCCGCGCACGTCGCCGCGATCTGCCGCAACGCCCCGTCGCCGAGCCGCACTTGGGGAAGCAGGGCGCGCGCCGCGACGATCCGGGTCCGCAGCGCGGCCTCCTCGTCGCCCCACCGCGCGGCGAAGCCCTCCGCGTCGTCGTCGTACGCGAGCCGCCGGCGCACGACCTCCACGCGCTGGTCGGTCTCCCGCGACGCGGCCACCTCGACGGTGAGCCCGAACCGGTCGAGCAACTGCGGCCGCAGCTCGCCCTCTTCGGGGTTCATCGTGCCGACGAGCAGGAAGCGCGCGGCGTGCCGCACGGACACTCCCTCGCGCTCCACATAGGAGGCGCCCATGGCGGCGGCGTCGAGCAACAGGTCGACCAAGTGGTCGTGCAGCAGGTTGACTTCGTCGACGTAGAGGATGCCGCGGTGCGCGTCGGCGAGCAGCCCCGGCTCGAAGGCCTTGACCCCCTCGGCGAGCGCCCGCTCGATGTCCAGCGCGCCGACAAGACGGTCCTCGGACGCCCCCACGGGCAGCTCGACCATCCGGGCGTCCCGCACGGAGTCCCCGCCGATGTCGTGCGGACCGTCGGGGCAGGCGGGATCGGCGGCGGCCGGATCACAGGAGAACCGGCACCCGGCGACCACCGGCACCTGCGGAAGCAGCGCCGAAAGTGCGCGCACCGCCGTGGACTTGGCGGTGCCCTTCTCGCCGCGTACGAGCACGCCGCCGACGGCGGGCGAGACGGCGTTGAGCAGCAGGGCGAGCCGCAGGTCGTCCTGTCCGACGAGCGCGGTGAACGGATAGGGGGTGCTCACAAGGCCTCCATGAGGTGATTCGGGGCGGGACGTGGGGCGTCGGAACTCATCCGTCCCCCTCCAGCTCACCCTCAAGTTCGAGGTACGTGGCCCGCAGCCGCTCCAGCGTCTGTGCGTCCGGCTCCGCCCAAAGACCCCGCTCGGCGGCTTCGAGCAGCCGCTCCGAAATCCCGCGCAGGGCCCAGGGGTTGGACTTCTGCATGAACTCCCGGTTCTCGGGATCGAAGACGTACTCGGCGGAGAGCTTCTCGTACATCCAGTCGTCGACCACGCCCGCGGTCGCGTCGTACCCGAAGAGATAGTCCACGGTGGCGGCCATCTCGAAGGCGCCCTTGTAGCCGTGCCTGCGCATCGCCGCCATCCACCGGGGGTTGACGACGCGGGCCCGGAAGACCCGGTGGGTCTCCTCGCCCAGGGTGCGCGTCTTCACCTGGTCGGGCGTGGCGGAGTCCCCGACGTACGCCTCGGGGGATTCGCCGGTCAGGTGCCGCACCATGGCGACCATGCCGCCGTGGTACTGGAAGTAGTCGTCGGCGTCGACCAGGTCGTGCTCGCGGGTGTCGACGTTCTTCGCCGCGACCGCGATCCGCCGGAACGCCGTCTCCATGTCGCCGCGCGCGGCCTTGCCGTCGAGACCGCGCCCGTACGCATAACCGCCCCACACCGCGTACACCTCGGCGAGGTCGGCGTCGCTGCGCCAGTTGCGCGCGTCGATCAGCGGAAGGAGACCCGCCCCGTAGGCGCCGGGCTTGGACCCGAAGATCCGGGACGTGGCACGCCGCCGGTCGCCGTGCCCGGCGGTGTCCTCGTCCGCGTGGGCGCGTACGTAATTGGATTCCGGGGCCTCGTCCAGCTCGGCCACGGCCCGTACCGCGTCGTCGATCAGGCCGACGACGTGCGGGAACGCGTCGCGGAAGAACCCGGAGATGCGCACCGTCACATCGATGCGCGGCCGCCCGAGCTCCGCCACCGGCACGATCTCGAAGCCGGTCACACGGCGCGACGCGTCGTCCCACACGGGGCGGCAGCCGAGCAGCGCCAGGATCTCCGCGATGTCATCGCCCTGCGTACGCATCGCCGACGTGCCCCACACGGTCAGACCCACGGACTTCGGGTACTCGCCCGTGTCCGCCAGATACCGCGCGATCAGCGAATCCGCGAGGGACTGGCCGACCTCCCAGGACAGCCGCGAGGGGATGGCCTTGGGGTCGACCGAGTAGAAGTTGCGTCCGGTCGGCAGCACGTTCACGAGCCCGCGCGTCGGCGACCCGGAAGGACCGGCGGGAACGTAACCGCCGTCGAGCGCCCGCAGGATGTGCCCGATCTCGTCGGTCGTCCGCGCGAGGCGGGGCACGACCTCCTCGCAGGCGAAGCCCAACACGGCGACGGCGGGCGGCAGTTCGACACCCACCACGTCCCGCACCAGCTCCCGCACGGCCGTGAGCTCCCAGCCGCGCTCCTCCATGCCCTCGGCGAGCCGCCGGCACAGCTGCTCCAGGAGGTCGAGCGCGTCGGCGCCGGTCCGGGCGGGCCCCTCGACCAGCGAGGTCAGGCCGTCCGCGACCTTCACCGCCGCGCCCGGCTCGGCGAGCAGCTCCTTCTCGCTGAGCCCGAAGTGCTCGGCGAGACAGGCCCGCAGACCGGGCAGCGCGTTCGCCTGACCGCCCCACACCTGCGAGGCCCGCAGCACGGCGAGCACCAGATTGACGCGCGCCTCGCCCTCGGGGCCGCCGCCGAGGATGTGCAGACCGTCGCGGATCTGCACGTCCTTGATCTCGCAGAGATAGCCGTCGATGTGCATGACGAACTCGTCGAACTCGCCGTCGTCGGGCTGCTCGTCGACATGCAGGTCGTGGTGGAGCTCGGCGGCCTTCACCAGCGTCCAGATCTGCGCGCGTACGGCGGGGGCCTTCGTCGGGTCCAGGTCGCTGACGAGCGCGTACTCGTCGAGCAGCTGCTCCAGCTTCGCCAGATCGCCGTACGTGTCCGCGCGCGCCATCGGCGGCACCAGGTGGTCCACCACCGTCGCGTGCCCGCGCCGCTTGGCCTGGGTGCCCTCGCCCGGGTCGTTCACGATGAACGGGTAGATCAGCGGCAGCTCGCCGAGCACCGCGTCCGGGGCGCAACTCCCGCTCAGGCCAAGGCCCTTGCCCGGCAGCCACTCCATCGTGCCGTGCTTGCCCATGTGCACGACCGCGTCGGCGCCGAAGGACAGCTCCAGCCAGCGGTAGGCCGCCATGTAGTGGTGCGAGGGCGGCATGTCCGGGTCGTGGTAGATCGCGATCGGGTTCTCGCCGAAGCCGCGCGGCGGCTGGATCATCACGACGACGTTCCCGAACTGCAGGGAGGCGAGCACGATGTCGTCGCCGTCCACGTACAGGCTGCCGGGCGGCTCGCCCCATGCCTCCAGCATGCCGTCGCGCAGCTCGGGGGCCAGCTTGTCGAACCAGGCCTGGTAGTCGGCGAGCGGCACGCGCGCGGGCGCGGCGGCCAGCTGCTCCTCGGTGAGCCACTCGACGTCGTGGCCACCGGCGTTGATCAGCCGGTGGATCAGCTCGTCGCCGTTGTCCGGGTGGCCCTCGACGACGTACCCGGCATCGCGCAGCGAGTCGAGCACGCGCACCGCCGACGCGGGCGTGTCGAGCCCGACGGCGTTGCCGACACGTGAGTGCTTGGTGGGATAGGCCGTGAAGACGAGCGCTAGCTTCTTCTCGGCGTTCGGCTTGTGCTTCAACTGGGCGTGGCGCAGGGCGATTCCGGCGACCCGGGCGGCGCGCTCGGGGTCGGCGACGTACACCGGTACGTCGTCGGGGCCCTGCTCCTTGAAGGAGAACGGCACGGTGATGACACGCCCGTCGAACTCCGGGATCGCCACCTGCATCGCGGCGTCCATGGGGGAGAGCGCGGCATCCGACGCGTCCCACGTGGCCCGCGACGAGGTGAGGCAAAGTCCTTGCAGCACAGGGATGTTGAGGTCGGCGAGCGCGCCGATGTCCCAGGCCTCCTCGTCCCCGCCCGCGCTCGCGCCCGACGCGTGCGTGCCGCCCGCCGCGAGGACGGTGGCGACAAGGGCGTCGGCCTGCCCGAGGATCTCGTACAGGCCCGCGTCCGCGCCGCGCAGCGAACCGCAGTACACGGCAAGGGCGTTGGCGCCCCGCGCCTCGATCGCGTCGCACAGCGTGTCCACGAAGCCGGTGTTCCCGGACAGCTGGTGCGCCCGGTAGAAGAGCACACCGACGGTGGGCCGGCCCTCGACGTACTCCCGCACGCCGTGCACCCCGTACTCGGGCATCTTCTGCGGCTCGGCACTCTGCCGCTCATGCGTGTCGGCGGCCGACGCCCGGCCGCGACCCGCCGCGAGGACGTCCTCCTTGAGGAAGCGCACCAGCTCGCGCAGATTGCCCGTGCCGCCCTCGACGAGATACCGCAGCGCCTCGGCCACGGACCCCGCGTGCACGGTCGACTCGGCCATCAGCTCCGCGTCCGGCACGGCCTCGCCGCCGAGCAGCACCGTCGGGATCCCCGCGGCCTTCAGCGCCGCGAGCCCGTCCTCCCACGCCCGCTTGCCGCCGAGCAGGCGTACGACGGCGATGTCGGCACCCTCGATGAGCGCGGGCAGCTCTTCCCGCACGTCGACCCGGGTCGGGTTGCCGATGCGGTACCCGGCACCCGAGGCACGGGCGGCAAGCAAGTCCGTGTCGGCGGTGGACAGAAGCAGGACGGTCATGAGGGTGCCCCCGGTGCGATGAAGGGGAGACCGGACGGTGTGCCGGTCTCGATCAGGCTGAGCAGCGCGTCCGTGTCCGCGTGTTCTTCGATCAGGTCTCCGAGCAGGTCGAGCTGCTCCTCGCGCAGTGCGCCGAAGCTGGTGTCGGGCGCGGGCACGAAACGGCGCCCCGCGGCGCGCGCGACCTCCGTGAGAAAGCGCCGCCGGAACGCGTCGCTCTCAAGCGAGCCGTGCCAGTGCGTGCCCCACACCTCGCCGACGCGGCAGCCGTCCAAGAAGGGCTCCCCGCCCAGGACTTGGGCGACGCCGTGATGGATCTCGTACCCCTCGACGGGTTCGCCCAGGGCCTCGCCGACCGGCCGGGCGAGGGTCTTCTCGCGGGCGAACCGCACGCGCACGGGCAGCAGCCCGAGCCCGTCCACGGCCCCCGCGCGCGACTCCACGTCGTCCTCGATGTGCTCGCCGAGCACCTGGAAGCCGCCGCAGATCCCGAGCACGGGACGCCCCTCGGCCGCACGCCGCGCGATGGCGTCGGCAAGGCCGCGCTCACGCAGCCACTCCAGGGCACGCACGGTCCCGCGCGTCCCCGGCACGATCACGAGATCGGCGTCGACGAGTTCCTCGGCCCGGTCCACGAACCGCACGACGACACCGGGTTCGGCGGCGAGCGCGTCCACGTCCGTGAAGTTCGACATCAGCGGTACGGCACAGACGGCGACCCGCAGCACGTCCTCGCCGACCGGGGGAGCGACGACGGACTCCCGCACGGCACCCCGCAGGGACACCCGCAGCCCGTCCTCCTCGTCGATGCCGAGCCCGTGCTGGAACGGCAGCACACCGAACGTGCGCCGCCCGGTGAGTCCTTGCAGCATGTCGAGCCCGGGTTCGAGCAGCGACACATCGCCCCGGAACTTGTTGACGAGATACCCGGCGACCAGCTCCTGGTCCTGGGCACTGAGCAGCGCGGTGGTCCCGAAGAAGGAGGCGAAGACGCCACCACGATCAATGTCACCCACGACAACGACGGGGAAGCGGGCAGCCCGAGCGATCCCCATGTTCACGATGTCGGTGCGCCGCAGATTGATCTCGGCGGGACTGCCCGCGCCTTCGCAGATCACGGCGTCATAGCTGCCCCGAAGTTCCTCAAGACATCCCACGACGGTGGAAAGGAGCGCCTCCTGCCGCCCACCGTGATAGCCCCGAGCACTCATCTCTCCGACAGGCTTCCCCATGAGCACCACCTGGCTGCTGCGGTCGCTGCCCGGCTTGAGCAGCACGGGGTTCATCAGCGCGCTCGGCTCGACGCGGGCGGCCTGCGCCTGCATGGCCTGCGCCCGCCCGATCTCGGCGCCTTCGCGCGTGACGAAGGAGTTGAGCGACATGTTCTGCGCCTTGAACGGCGCGACGGAAACCCCTTTGCGAGCCAGCCACCGACAGATCCCGGCGGTGACAACGCTCTTCCCGGCGTCAGAGGTGGTCCCGGCAACCAGTAGTCCGCCACTCACGTATGTCTCCCTTGCTGTGGGCAGGCGTTCCGCAGGGCGGAACGGGTGGGCACAGCCCCAGCTGCCGAGCTCCGATTCCCCCGAGCGGCCATGGCAACCCCCAACGCCAGCAAGCCAACCCGCCGAGACAGCCGCACAGCCCGCTCGATGTCAGCCACGGCAACGTCCCGCCCACCCCCGTTGAGAACAGGCCGATGCTCAACCCGCCCCCCGTACGAGAGAGTCCCCCCGAGCCGCACCCCCAACGCCCCCGCGAAGGCCGCCTCCACAGGCCCCGCATTGGGACTCGGATGCTTGGCGGCATCGTCACGCCAGGCCCGCAGCGCTCCGGAGGGCGAATCCCCAGCAGCAGCCGCCAGCAGGGCGGTAAGCCGGGCTCCCGGCCACCCCAGGACGTCATCGAGCCGAGCGGACGCCCACCCGTACCGGAGGTACCTCGCGGACTTGTGCCCCACCATCGCGTCCAACGTGTTCACGGCCCGAAACCCGACAAGCCCCGGAACGCCAGCCAAGGCCCCCCACACCAGCGCCCCCACGACGGCGTCGGACGTGTTCTCGGCGACGGACTCGACGACGGCCCGCGCGATGCCATCGGCATCCAGCGCCTGCGGATCCCGCCCGCACAGATGCGGCAGCCGCTCCCGCGCCACCTCGACGTCCCCCGCGGCGAGCGCCCCGCCGATGGCCCGCGCCTCACGCCCGAGCGAGGTCCCGCCGACCACGGCCCAGGTCGCGGCGGCGGTCAGCGCGACCGACCCGGCGCGCGAGTGGCGACGTACAAGAGAAGAGGCAAGGGCGGCGGCACCCGCCGCCCCGCCGGCGCACACCACGGCATGCAGCGCACCCCACCCGCGGTGGTCCCGCCACAGGACACGCTCGACGGCACCCGCCGCACGCCCGAACGCGGCGACCGGATGCCCGCGGCGAGGATCACCGAGAAGCAGATCACCGAGGAGCCCGGCGGCGGCGCCGTACGCGAAGTCGCGATCGGCACACATGGGTTCAGCCGACCGTTACGTGAAGGGGAGCGACGGGCCCGGCCTGGACGGGCGGGGGCACAGGAACCGGCAACGGGCGGCCGCGCATGGCGATATGTCCTCACTCAGGGTGTCCGCGCCCTGGTTCGACGTGATCGGCGGGCGAGAGTTCCTGGCTCACGGGGAGTCGTCTCCCCGGTGACAGTGGCGGGACCGCGCCGGATTCGCACCGGCTTCCTCTTCTGCCGCCGTAATGGCTCCGGCAGTCCACCACGCCCCGCGAACGCCCGTCAACTCGCCTTTGACCTGCGACGGGAGAGTGTGCCAAGGCCCACATACGAAGGTGGGGCGCAAGGCGCCGAAGCGTCCTGCACCCCACCTTGAACTCCGTCGTCAGGCGACGAACTCCGGCCGTCAAGCGACGATCAGATAGATCCCGTACGCCACCGCGGCCGTGCACAGCGCGAAGCACAGGTAGGCGCCCGCGCGCGCCGCCACCGCGTTGCCGCCAGCGGCGGAAGTGGCGCCGGAGGTGGCCGCCTCGTGCTTGGAGAGGCCGACGATGCCGAGGGTGAACAGGCCCACCAGGGCCACCGTC
Organism: Streptomyces sp. NPDC059037; assembly: GCF_042740015.1. Lineage (NCBI taxonomy): Bacteria > Bacillati > Actinomycetota > Actinomycetes > Kitasatosporales > Streptomycetaceae > Streptomyces > Streptomyces sp. NPDC059037. Next base: position 9,466 of record NZ_JBHYIG010000021.1, on the reverse strand, counting down.
ACCGCGAGGCTGACTCCGAAGACGGAGCCGAGAGCTGCCCAGTCGATGTCCATGCTGATCTGTCCTTACACCGTGGCGGGCCGGGCGGGATCCGCCACGGAGCCGGTCGGGGCCGGGATGGTGGCCTTGACGTGGTCGTCGTCGGCGGCCGTCGCGGCGGCGCCGGTGGGCGGCGGCGTGACGGCGGCGATCGCGGTGGTCACGACGCCCGCCGGCTCCGCGTCGGAGCCGCCGATCTCGTCGTCCGCGACGTTCGTGTGGTCGACGGCGTTGCGCCGCGAGAGCACCCAGATGACGGCCGAGCCGCCGACCAGGAGCGCCGCGGTCGCCGCGATGCCCCAGGGGCCCTGCTTGGTGAGGAACTCGGCGCCCGCGCCGACCAGGCCGGCGGCCGGGAGCGTCAGACCCCAGGCGACGAACATCCGGGTCGCCGTGGACCAGCGGACCACACCGCCCTTGCGGCCCAGGCCCGCGCCCATCACGGCGCCGGAGCAGGACTGCGTGGTGGAGAGCGAGAAGCCGATGTGCGACGAGGCGAGGATGACCGTCGCGGCGCTGGTCTGGGCGGCGAAGCCCTGCTGCGGCTGGAGGTCGGTGAGGCCCTTGCCCATGGTGCGGATGATGCGCCAGCCGCCCAGGTAGGTGCCGAGCGCGATGGCCACACCGGCCGAGACGATGACCCACATCGGGGGGTTCGCGCCGGGGTTGAGGACGCCGCCGGTGACCAGGGCGAGCGTGATGATGCCCATGGTCTTCTGCGCGTCGTTCGTGCCGTGCGCCAGCGAGACGAGGCCGGCGGAGGCGATCTGGCCCGCGCGGTAGCCCTTGGCGGTCGCCTTGGTGTCGGTGTTGCGGCCGATCCGGTACGTCAGGCGCGTGGCCGCCATCGCGGCGAGACCCGCCACGAGCGGCGCGGCGAGGGCCGGGATCAGGATCTTGGTGACGACGGTGCCGCCGTTGATCGACGACCAGCCCATCGACATGACGGCGGCGCCGATGAGGCCGCCGAAGAGTGCGTGGGAGGAACTGGAGGGCAGGCCCACCAGCCAGGTCAGCAGATTCCAGAGGATCGCGCCCACCAGGGCCGCGAATATGACCTCTGTCTTCAGTCCGTCCTCGTTGACGATGCCGCCAGAGATCGTCTTGGCGACTTCGACGGAGAGGAAAGCTCCGACGAGGTTCAGCACGGCGGACATGGCCACCGCCGTCTTGGGCTTGAGAGCGCCGGTCGAGATGGTGGTAGCCATCGCGTTGGCTGTGTCGTGGAAACCGTTCGTGAAATCGAACACGAGAGCGGTAACGATCACGATCCCGAGGAGAAGCGTGATGTGTTCCATTTACCCAGGCTTCTGTTGGACGTCAGTGGCATGTGGAACGTAGGCAACCTGAGTGAACGGAAAGTGAACTGGGCCGGGCCATGCGGTGACTCGAACGGAAGTGCCGCCGCTCCGCTTGCGTCGCAACCGTGACGGAGATCGTCCGGAGCGGCGGCACGAGGCCCGGAATCCGGGCTTCCAAGGGCTCTTGGCTACCCTCGGGCGAACCTCTTCAACTGGTTCATCGAGCCGTTGAAGAGATTCTGATCACCCGGCAGCCTGCCGCTGTTGTCGTACTGCCAGATGGTCAAGTACGACCACCCCTTGGGCAGCGTCCCCGACGTCGACGACCAGCGCGCGAGCCACAGTGCGTGATTCGCCCCGAAGGCGCGGCTGCCGCCCGTGCAGTTGTTCCACCACTTGGTGGTCGTGTAGATCACGGGACGGCGCCCCGTCTGGCGCTGCACCTCGTTGCTGAACGACTTGATCCAGTTGACCATGCCGGTCTTGCTGAGGCCGTAGCACTTGCGTTTGCTGTACGGATTGTGCTCGATGTCGAGCGCGGGCGGCAGCGTCCAGCCGTCCCCCCGCCAGCGCCCGCCGTGGCTCATGAAGTACGCGGCCTGCTTCCTGCCGGACGACTTGCTCGGTACGGCGAAGTGGTACGCCCCGCGGACGATGCCCGCGTTGCGGGAGCCGTTGTACTGCTGCTTGAAGTGGGGATTGCGGTACGTGTGGGACTCGGTGGCCTTCACGTACACGAAGCGTGCGCCCTTGCTCTTGGCCTTCTGCCAGTTGACGTGCTTCTGGTGCGACGAGACGTCGTGGCCCCTCGGCTTGCCCGCCGCCGAAACCGGAATCTCGGCGAGGGCGGTCCCGCTGAGGGCCAGCGTTGCCACTGAGGCGGCGATGACGCGGGCGCGGCGACGGGACGCTTTGTGATCACGAGCCATATTTCCCCCCGGATGGCGACGTGCATGACAAATCCCCCAGAGGTTACTGGAAGATCACCGCATGCCGGGCGATCGCCAGCCAATCGTCGCCAGAAGGGGATGTATGCCCATACGCGCCGATACGGACTCCCCGGCTCCGCACTGCCGTGCCGCGACCCCGGCTGGCAGGATCACGGCATGACTGAGCAGCGGCAGGACGCGGTGGAACGGGCCTGGGGCGATCTCGTCGCGGCCGCTCGCAGGACCGTCTCGGACGGCCTGGTGGTCGGCACGTCGGGCAATGTCTCCGTACGCGTCGGCGGCACGGTCCTGGTCACCCCGAGCGGGGTCCCCTACGACCGCCTCGCACCGCGGGACGCGGTCGGCGTCGACCTCGACGGCACCCGGCTCTTCGGCGCCCTCACCCCGACCAGCGAACTGCCGATGCACCTCGCGATCTACCGCAACACCTCCGCCGGGGCCGTGGTCCACACCCACGCGGTGCACGCCACGGCCGTCTCCACGCTGCTGCCGGAGCTGCCGCCGATCCACTACATGGCGGCCTCGATGGGCGGCCCCGCCCGGGTCGCCCGGTATGCGCCGTACGGCTCGGACGAGTTGGCCGAGAACATGCTGCACGCCCTGCGCGAGCGCACAGCTTGTCTCCTCCAGAACCACGGAACCATCACATACGGAGACACTCTGGACCAGGCATACGACCGCACGGCCCAGCTGGAATGGATGTGCCGCCTCTGGCTGACGGCAAGCGCGATCCCGGCCCACACACCGACCCTGCTGTCGGACGCCCAGCTACGGGAAGCGGAGGACCGACTGCGGGGGTACGGCCAAAGCAACACCTAGCTACCCCGTCCGCTGAGCCTCAGGCCGCTCCGTTTGTGGGCAGGCGTTCCCGACGGCTTCCCCACCCACCCTGCCCGCCCCGTTTGTGGGCAGGTGTTCCGGCGGCTTCCCCACCCGCCCTGCCCGCTCCGTTTGTGGGCAGGTGTTCCGGCGGTTTCCCCACCCGCCCTGCTCGCCCCGTTTGTGGGCAGGTGTTCCGGCGGTTTCCCCACCCGCCCTGCTCGCCCCGTTTGTGGGCAGGTGTTCCGGCGGCTTCCCCACCCACCCGGGCCGCTCCGTTTGTGGGCAGGCGTTCCGCACGGCAGAACGGGTGGGCACAAACGGCCCACGGTCCGCAGGTGAAATGCGGGGTCCGGGGCGGAGCCCCGGAGGTGCAGGGGAGAGCCCGGAGCCGCCGCAATGGGGGTCACCCCATACCCCCCGCCCACTGGCCGTACCAAGCCACCCCGCCGACACTGGACAGGTGCGCCCAGCCCAAGCGACGGCAACGGCCGTCACCGCCGCAGCGACCGCCCTCCTGGCCGGCGCAGCCGCCATCGCGGCAGGCCGCTTCGCCAGCAACGCCGCCCTCAAGACCCCGCCAGGCCGCCCCCTGCCGGGGCCCCGCCTCACGGTCCACGCCACGGCGGCAGGCCAGATCACCCTGACCCGCTCCCTCGCGAGCCTGCGCCCCGGCAGATACGGCCTCGGCGGCGACGGCAGCCACGCGGTGATTGGCCCGGTCGTCGACTCCGCACCGCACGAGGCCGACACCGTCGTACGCCGCCTGGAAGCCGTCACCCACGGCACCCTGGACCCCGGCGCGCGGGTCCGGCTCACCCCGCAGGTGTACATCGGCGACCCGCACGCCGCGCTCGACATCGACCACGCTGACGTGGACATCCCCGGCGAACTCGGCGGCCTGCCCGCCTGGTTCGTGCCCGGCGCCCGCGACACCTGGGTGATCACCGTGCACGGCCTCGGCACCACCCGCGAGCACCCCATGGTCGTCATGGACTTCCTGCACCGCCTGCAGTTCCCCATCCTCGACCTCGCCTACCGCGGCGACCTCGGCGCACCCCGCTCCCCGGACGGCCTCGGCCACCTCGGCGAGACCGAGTGGCGCGATCTCGACGCGGCCATCCGCTACGCCGTGCGCTACGGCGCCGAGAACGTGATCGTGCACGGCTGGTCCACCGGCGCGGCCATGGCCCTGCACGCCGCCGCGTACTCGGCCCTGCGCGACCGCATCAGCGGCCTCGTGCTCGACTCCCCGGTGCTCGACTGGGAGGTCACCCTGCGTGCGCTCGCCGCGGCCCGGCGCACGCCGGGCTTTCTGCTGCCGCTCGCGGTGCGCGCCGCCCAGGGGCGGACCGGCCTGCGCGGCGACCGCATCCTGGAGGCCGCCGACCCCGACGTGCTCAAGGTGCCGACCCTGCTCTTCCACGGCCCCGACGACGTCATCGCCCCCTGGGAGCTGTCCCGCCAACTGGCCGCCCGGCGCCCGGAACTCGTCACTCTCCACACGGTTCCGGATGCGCCCCACGGCGCCATGTGGAACGCGGACCCGGCGGGCTACGAAGAGGCGCTGCGGCGCTTCCTCACGCCCCTGATGTAGCACCCCGCGTACCCCGGACGTAGCGCTCCGGAGCCTCACGAAGTCATTCCGTTTGGGTTTTCGGACCGTCAACAGGAAGACTGCTCCCGTGACGTCCCGTATCCCGCGCGACTCAAGGCTCCGACTCGTCCGTGCTCAGTCCCCGATGGCCGAGAGGCGAGCAGCGGCGGATCGCGGCGCAGCGCGCCCCCTGGCCGCCCCCGGCGCAGTGACCGAGGCCCGTTCGCGCCGTCCCGCGCCCCGGCCGCCCGAGGGCACACCGGCCCCCGCCGAGCTGGCCCGCATGGCCCGCGCCGGTCTCGCCGACGCCGTGCGGGTGGCCCGCTGGGCCGACGCGTCGCTGCGCCCGGGAAGCAGCGCGGGCGAGCGCGACGGCAAAGGAACCCTCTCCACCGCCACCGCCGAACGGGCCGCCGCGGAACTCGCCCTGACCGCGGATCAGGTCAGGGCGGACTGGGACACCGCACGGCTCGCCGGCCTCGTCGAGGTGCACGGCGACAGTGCGCGCCCCGGCTGGCGCCTGCGCGCCTGGGACCGTGACGACGCCGCCGTGCTGCGCGGCTGGGTCGCCCTGTTCGACGCCTGGTCCCTGGCGCACGCGGCATCGCGCGAACTGCCGCCCGCCGCCGTCGCCGAGACCGTCGAGGCCATGCCGCAGCTCCTCACCCTGCTGCAGCTCTCGGCCGGGCCCGTCCCCCTGCCGCAGCTCCTGGACCTCCTGGACCAGCGCGTCACGGAACTGCGTACGGAACGCTGCGAGATCCCCTACGGCCCGCAGCCCGAGCCGGTGGACCCCGATGACGCCCCTTCTCTGCCCACCCTCCTCGACTGGGCCCTGCGCGGTCTCGCCGCCGTCGGCGCGCTGACGTACGCCGACGGACAGGCCACGCTCACGCCGCTCGGCAGCTGGGCGGTCTGGGTCAAGCTGGAGCAGATCTGCGTCGCCGCGCAGAGCCCGGCGGGGAACATCGAGCAGGCGGCCGCCGACATGCTGCGCGGCTGCGCACGCCTTCGCCCCAAAGCGGCACGCTCCGAGTACCGCGCCTGGCTCGCCGCGCGCCCCGTGGGCAGCGCCGTCACCGAGCTCCTGGAGGCCGCACGCGGCGAGGACGCCCTGCTGCGCGGCCTCGCCTTCGAGGCCCTGCGGGTGGTCGGCGCTCCGGCCGAGGCCGAGGTGCGGGCCGTCGTGGACGAGACCTCGCTGCGGCCGTACGCCCTGATCTGGCTGGCGGAGCAGGAGGGCGCGGACCCCGAGGACGTCCACCTGGTCCTGACCCGTGACGAGTCGACGTGGCTGTGGGTCGACACCGCCGCGGCCGTCGCCGACCACGGCGAGACCCATCTGCTCATCCGCCACCTGGAGTCCGCGGTCCAGCCCACGGTGCCCGCGCTCCTGGACGAGGTGCGCCGGATCGGCCACCCCCGCACCGTCCAGGTCCTGGTCGCGCTCGCCGCCGCGCACCCCGACCCGGCGCTCGCGAAGGCCGTCCGCCGGGCGGCGTTCCAGGTGCACACCGGAGGGGTGTAGCGGCCCATCCGGCTCACCGGAAGGTGTTGCACCGCCCCATGTCGCCGGTGCGGTAGCCCTCGTAGAACCACTGCTGCCGTTGCTCGGCCGAGCCGTGTGTCCAGGTCTCGGGGGTGACCCGGCCCTGGAACCTCTCCTGGATGCGGTCGTCGCCGACCGCGGCCGCCGCGTCCAGGCCCTCGCGGATGTCCGCCTCGGTGAGACTGGTGATCAGCGGCCTGCCCGTCCGGTCGTCGGGGGTGCGGGTCGCGTGCCGTGCCCACACCCCGGCATAGCAGTCGGCCTGCAGCTCGACCTTCACCGCGTTGCTGTTCTGCCCGGTGCGCCCGTCCTGGGAGCGCCGCAGCGTCCCCATGAGGTTCTGTACGTGGTGCCCGTACTCGTGCGCCACGACGTACGCCTGCGCGAAGGGCCCGCCGCTGGAGCCGAACGTGGTCCGCAGCTCCTCGAAGAACTCCAGGTCCAGATAGACCTTCCGGTCACCGGGGCAGTAGAAGGGGCCGACCGCCGACGACGCGGCGCCGCACGCGGTGCCCACCCTGCTGGTGAAAAGGACCGTCTGCGCGGGGGAGTAGGTCCCGCCCCTGAGCTGGAACTCCGGACGCCAGTAGTCCTGCAGGCTGTTGACCACCGCCACGATGCGGCAGTCCTCCTTGGTGTTCGCGTCCTGTCCCGTACGGCAGTTCTGCTGCACCTGCGCCACGGACGAGGACGATGCGGCGGGCTCTTCGCCGCCCGACGAGAGGCCGAGCTGGTCGGGGCCGACCCCGAGGAGCAGCCCGAGGACCAGCGCGATCAGGCCCACGATGCCGCCGCCGACCGTCGCCTTGCCGCCGGGAATCCGGCTGCCCCGCACGTCCTGCACCTCGGACGTGTCCAGATCGGCGTCGTCGTCGAACTGCATGGGCGCACCACCCTCTGCCTCGCATCCGGGGCGGCGTTCGCAGTCCCGCACCGACCATTCGGCCCCTTCATCCTGATATGCCCCTCCCCGCGCGGCGCCGGACGGAGGGCCGAACGGGGGACGCCCGCCGAGTGGCGCGCCGGACGACCGGGGCGCGCGCTGCCGCCGCCGCTACGCTCTGCGCCTGTTCCGTGGGCATCGGCCGGGAATGGGCCGTGGGCATCGTCCGGGCACGGGTACCAAAGGGGCGCGTCGTGAGGTGGGTACCAAAGGGGCGGGTCGTGACGTGGGTACGAAGGGGGCGCGTCATGGCCGTCGCGCCGATCGAGCCGACCGGACCGCAGGAGACGGCACCGCAGGCGACCGGACCCCGGGCGTCGGCCGCCCGCCGTGGCTCGCGGCTCGCGCTCCCGGTGGCCCTCGCCCTCCTCGCGCTCCCGCTGATCACCGCCGCCCACCACTCGCGCCCGGCCCCCTACGGAGACCACATCACCGTCCACGCGCGCGTGGACGGTGACAACGCCGTCCCCGAGCTCCGCACGAAAGGGCCCACCGTCGAGGCGTACGACCCGGCGACCGGTCGCGCCCGCTGGACCTACGGCCGCGCCGGGCACCGCCCGCTCGCGCTGCTCCCCGCCCCCGGCCACGCCGTCGCGCTCTGGAGCGACGGGCTGGTCACCGACACCGCGCGGGCCGACGGCAGCGCCGTCCGCTGGCACCGTGCCATCCCCGGCAGCGCCTCCTGGCTGCGCACCCCCGCCGCCCGCGGCGCCGCCGGAGTCCTGCAGCCGCTCGACCCGCACGGCCGCATGATCGCGGTCGTCACCCCGCACCGCATCGCCGCCTACCGCACCGCCGACGGCGACCTGCGCTGGGTGCTGCCCGCCGGCGGCGGCTGCGCCTTCGAGCCCGCCCGCTCCGTACGCCACCGCGCGGCCCTCCTGGTGGCCCAGCCCTGCGGCGACGCCGCCACCCCGTGGACCTCACAGCTGATCGCGGTGGACGACCTCGGCCGGATCGTGCCGCGCCGTACCCCGCTGGGCAACGAGCTGCCGGGGGCCGCCCCCGACGGCGTACCGAACCGGGCAGAAAAAGTGTTTGCGCGGCCCCGGTAGAATTGCCGTCATGGCCATTCTCCTCGTGCATTAGACGGCGTGATCGCCTTCATCAGCCCCTCCGCCGTCCATCCACCCTGCCCTGGAGTCTGTCCGTGATCACCGCTTCCGGCATCGAGCTGCGCGCCGGCGCCCGCATCCTCATCGAGAACGCCACCTTCCGCATCGCCAAGGGCGACCGCATCGGTCTGGTGGGCCGCAACGGCGCGGGCAAGACCACGCTCACCAAGTGCCTGGCCGGTGAGGGCATCCCGGCCGGCGGCACCATCAGCCGCTCCGGAGAGGTCGGCTACCTCCCGCAGGACCCCCGCACCGGCGACCTCGACGTGCTGGCCCGCGACCGCATTCTCTCCGCCCGCGGACTCGACGTACTCATCCGCAAGATGCGCGAGAACGAACAGCGCATCGCCAGCGGCTCGGGCGCCACCCGCGACAAGGCGATGCGGCAGTACGAACGCCAGGAGACGGAGTTCCTCACCAAGGGCGGGTACGCCGCCGAGGCCGAGGCCGCCACCATCGCCGCCGCGCTCAACCTCCCCGACCGGGTGCTCGGCCAGCCCCTGCACACGCTCTCCGGTGGTCAGCGCCGCCGTATCGAGCTGGCCCGGATCCTCTTCTCGGACGCCGACACGCTCCTCCTCGACGAGCCCACGAACCACCTCGACGCCGACTCCATCGTCTGGCTGCGGGACTACCTGAAGACGTACCGCGGCGGCTTCATCGTGATCTCCCACGACGTCGACCTGGTCGAGACGGTCGTCAACAAGGTCTTCTATCTGGACGCCAACCGCACCCAGATCGACGTCTACAACATGGGCTGGAAGCTCTACCAGCAGCAGCGCGAGTCCGACGAGAAGCGCCGCAAGCGCGAGCGTCAGAACGCCGAGAAGAAGGCCTCCCAGCTCCACTCGCAGGCCGACAAGATGCGGGCCAAGGCCACCAAGACCGTCGCCGCGCAGAACATGGCCAAGCGTGCCGACAAGCTCCTCGCGGGCCTGGAGGAGGTGCGCCAGAGCGACAAGGTCGCCAAGCTGCGCTTCCCGGACCCCTCGCCGTGCGGCAAGACGCCGCTGATGGCGGAGGGCCTTTCGAAGTCGTACGGCTCGCTGGAGATCTTCACCGATGTCGACCTCGCCATCGACAAGGGATCCCGCGTCGTCATCCTGGGCCTGAACGGAGCGGGCAAGACCACCCTGCTCCGGCTTCTCGGCGG